>NZ_JBEYVX010000008.1:0-172921 GCF_040644195.1 Streptomyces sp. NPDC047014
CCCCACCCTCCCCCCCCCCCCCCCACTACCCATGGCCCCCGCGGGCCCCCCCCCCCCCCCGGGGGGGGCCCGGCGGCGGGGCCCGCCGGGCGCCGGCGCCCGGCGGCCCCTCAGCGCTCCCGTTCGATCCGCAGCCGCAGCCGGGGCACGTCGTTCCGCTCGATCCCGAAGACCTGCGCGTACAGCGACAGTTCCGCCTCCAGCGCCCGGACCATCGTGTCCGCCCGCCGGAAGCCGTGCCCCTCGCCCTCGAAGGTCAGATAGGCGTGCGGCACCGCCCGGCCCCGCATCGCCTCCGTCAGCCGCTCCGCCTGGGCCGGCGGGCACACCGCGTCGTCCAGCCCCTGGAGCAGGAGGAACGGCGCCGTGATCCGGTCGGCGTTGGCCACCGGAGAGCGCTCGCGGTTCACCACGGCCAGGGTCTGCGGCGGCCCGGCCAGGCCCTCGATGTAGCGGGACTCCAGGTCGTGGGTCTCCTCCGCGAATCCCGTCAGGTCCAGCACCGGGTAGATGATCGCCGCGCAGGCGTAGAGGCCGGTCGCCGCCAGCGAGGCCGCCGCCGTCCAGCCGCCCGCGCTGCCGCCGCGTACGGCCAGCCGCGCCGGATCGGCGGTGCCCTCGTCCGCCAGGGCCCGCGCCACCGCCGCGCAGTCCTCGACGTCGACCACGCCCCACTGCTCGCGCAGCCGCTCCCGGTAGGCGCGGCCGTAGCCGGTGGAGCCGCCGTAGTTCACCTCGACCACGCCGATGCCGCGCGTGGTGAAGTAGGCGATGTGCAGGTCGAGTACGGGCGGCACGTGGTCGGTGGGCCCGCCGTGCGCCCACACCACGTACGGGGGCAGCTCGTCGGCGGGCGCCCGGCAGGCCGGATGGTGCGGCGGGTAGACGTGCGCGTGGATCTGGCGGTCGTCGGGCCCGAGGAAGGTCCGGCTCAGCGGCTCCGGGTAGAAGGCCGGGTCCACCGGGTCCGCGCCCCGCTCGGAGACCACCCGGGCGTGCCCGGTGGCGGTGTCCAGCTCGACCACCTCGTAGGCGCTGCGGGGGCTGGCGGCGACCCCGTAGACACGCGTCCCGGACACGGCCAGGGTCGGCTGCCAGGCCGTCCACGGCCCGGCCGCGTCCACCAGGTCCCCGGTCTCCGGGTCCAGGATGCCGAGCACCGAGGAGCCCTGGCCGTGCAGCACCGCCACGGGCCCCTCCGCGAGCGGCGCCATCCAGCGCAGGCCCGGCTTCCACAGCGCCCCGCCGAACTCCTCCTCCCGCAGGCACAGGTTGACGGCCCAGCCGGTGGCGGGCTCCACCCGGTACGGGTTCCACCAGCCGCCCCGGTCGCTGACCGCGAGCAGGGCCCCGTCGGGCGCCCACTCCACCTGCGCCACGGACTCCTCGGGCCCGCCGAACACCGTCCGGGCCCCGGCCAGTTCGCCGTCGGCGGTGACATCGGCCACCACCAGCTCGGTGCCGTCCCAGGGCATCCGCGGGTGGTCCCACACCAGCCAGGCCGCCCGCCGGCCGTCCGGGGACAGTCGCGGCCCGGTGGTGAACCGGTGCCGCTCGCCGGTGAGTTCGCGTACGGCCGCCCGGTCCCGGGCGGCCGACCCGTCCAGCGGTACGGCGGCCAGCACCCGCCGCACGTCCGTCGGCGCGGGCCCGGTGAATTCCTCCATGACGCACCAGACCTCGCCGCCGCGCAGCACCGGGTCCACCCAGCGCAGGCCGCCGCCGGTGGCGGAGAGCGGGGTCAGGGGGCGCGGGCCGGGGCCGCCGGGCGCGTCGGGCTCGTAGGCGTAGAGCCGCTGGTCGGCGAAGTGGACGAAGACGATCAGCGGGCCGCCGGTCTCCCGCTCGGCTCCCGCCCAGGGCATGCCGCCGTACTCGGTGAACCGGCTGCGCACGTTCCACGGCGCCGGCAGTTCCGCGCTCTCGGCACCCTCCCCGGCGGGGCGGCGGCGGACCAGGGTGCGGCGGCCGCCCTCGCGGGGGCGGGGCTCGGTCCACCACACCTCGGGGCCGACGGTGCCCACGTACTCGGGCCGCCCGTCGTGGGAGGCGGCCAGCGCGGCACCGAGGGGCGAGGGCCAGCTTCCGTAGGGCCAGGTCGGCGAGGACATCACCGGGCCCCCTTCACAGGGTCCGCAGCGCGCGGTCGAGGACGCGGACGCCGAAGTGGAGGGCTTCGACGGGGACGCGCTCGTCCACGCCGTGGAAGAGGGACCAGTAGTCGAAGCCGGGGGGCAGTTTCAGCGGGGAGAAGCCGTAGCCGGTGATGCCGAGCCGGGAGAACTGCTTGGCGTCCGTGCCGCCCGCCATGCAGAAGGGCACCACGCGCCCGGCCGGGTCGAAGCGCTCGACGCTCTCGCGCAGGACGGCGAACGTGCGGCCGTCGACGGGGGCTTCGAGCGCCACCTCGCGGTGGTGGAACTCCCAGCTCACGTCCGGGCCGGTGAGCGCGTCGAGGGTGGCGGCGAACTCGGCCTCGCCGCCCGGCAGTACCCGGCCGTCCACATGGGCGGTGGCGTGGCCGGGGATCACATTGAGCTTGTAACCGGCGCTGAGCATGGTCGGGTTGGCGCTGTTGCGGACGGTCGCCTCCACCAGGGCGGCGGCCGGACCGAGCTTGCCGAGGACCGCGTCGAGGTCGAAGTCCCGGGCCCGCGGGTCCACCGACAGGCCGTGCAGCGCGGCGAGTTCGGTGATGCAGGCGGCCACGGTGTCCGTCAGCCGCACCGGCCACCCGTTGGCCCCGATCCGGGCGACGGCGGCGGCGAGCCGGCTGACGGCGTTGGCCCGGTTGGGCTTCGAGCCGTGCCCGGTGGTGCCGTGCGCGGTCAGTTTCAGCCAGGCCGTGCCGCGTTCCCCGGCGGCGACGGGGTAGAGCGCGGCCCGGCCGGGGCCGGTGTGCACGGTGAAGGCCCCGGATTCGCTCAGGCCCTCCGTGCAGCCCTCGAAGAGCTCCGGATGCTCGTCGGCGAGGAAGCCGGAGCCGTCGACGGCGCTGTCCTCCTCGTCGGCGGTGTAGGCGATCACCACGTCCCGGCGCGGCCGCACCCCCGCGCGCGCCCAGGCCCGTACGACGGCGAGGACCATCGCGTCCATGTTCTTCATGTCGACGGCGCCCCGGCCCCAGACCACCCCGTCGCGGACCTCCCCGGAGAAGGGGTCCACGCTCCAGTCGGCGGCCTCGGCCGGTACCACGTCGAGATGGCCGTGGACGAGGAGGGCGTCGGCGGTGGGATCGCTGCCGGCGATCCGGGCGACGACATTGGTGCGGCCGGGGGTGCGTTCCAGCAGGACCGGCTCCAGGCCGGCGGCCGCGAGCCGTTCGGCGACGTACTCGGCGGCGGGGCGCTCGTGGCAGTCCCCTCCCCCGCGGTTGGTGGTGTCGATCCGGATGAGGCCGGAGGTGAACTCGACGGCCTCGTCCAGGGCCGTCCGGTCCACGGCCTCGGTGAGGGCGTCGCTGTCGGGTGCGCGCATGTCAGCCATACTGCTCCTCCACGGCCGCGGAGACGACCGTCGTGACCGCCTTGAAGGCGCGGATCCCCTCGTACATCGTCTCGCTGGTGTACGCGACCCTGCGCTCGCCGTCGCGCCGTACGCCCGGGACCACCGTCGCGGCCATCGCCAGGTGCTCGGCGTCGAACTCCAGCCGCACCGTGTACGGCCCGCCGGGGGCCGGCTCGCGGCGGCCGGCCAGGGCCGTGGCCTCCTTGGCGGCGGCCCGGATGTCGGCGGCGGTGCGGGCGGGGGTGCGGCAGACGGCCGCGTAGCGCGAGACGTGGTCCTTGACGGCGACGGTCACCGCGTCCGGGGCGTAGCCGGCGGCGTCCACGCAGGTCAGGTCGTCGCCGGTGACGAGGACGACGGGGACTCCGTACTCGGCGGCCACCTGGGCGTTGAGCAGTCCCTCGCTGGCGCGGACGCCGTTGAGCCAGACGCCGGTGATGGAGTTGGCGAGGTAGGTGTGGGCGAGGACGCCCTCGGTGCCGGCGCCGGTGTGGTAGCCGACGAAGGCGACGCCGTCGATGTCGCCGTGCTGGACGCCCTCCACCATGGAGAGGGACTTGTGGCGGCCCGTCAGCATCTCGGCGCGGGCGTCGAGCCGTTCCAGCAGCAGGTTGCGCATGGTCCAGTGCGCCTCGTTGATGACCACCGCGTCGGCGCCGCCGTCGTAGAAGCCGAGGACCGCGGCGTTGACGTCGGAGGTGAACAGGGCGCGGCAGCGTTCCCACTGGGGCGTGCCCGGCAGCACGTCGGCGGGCCAGGTGACGCCGGTGGCGCCTTCCATGTCGGCGGAGATGAGGATCTTCATCGGGCCCCCGGGCGGTCGTCGGCACGGCGGCGCCCGACGCGGACGCCACGCACGACGCCCAGCCTACGGTCTGCCCCGCGCCCGGGCCCGGATCCGCCCGCACCGCCCGCGCGGCGCGGCGGGCGGCCGCCCGTACGGGGGATTCCACCCGAACCGGTGAGGCTCAGGGGGCGGCGCGGGGCCCGGGCCGGGTGGGCCCGGGCGGGCGGCCGGACGGGGTCAGCGCTCGACCTCGGCGGCCAGGTTGGCCAGCAGGGTGTCGTAGATGCGGGCGAGGCCCTTGGGGGCGAAGGTGCGCTCGAAGAAACCGCCGATGCCGCCGGCGCCGTTCCACACGGTGGTGACGACGGCCTTGGACCTGCCCTCGCCGGCCGGGGTGACCACCCAGGTGGTGACCATGGAGGAGTTGCGGTCCGTCTCGACCAGTTGCCCGTCGGTGGGCTCGGTGACCTCCAGCAGGCAGTCGCGTACCCGCTTGCTGGTGGCCTGGAGCTTCCAGTGCACCAGGGTGCCCTCGCCGTCGCCGCCCTCGCGCACCTCGTACTCGCTGAAGTGCTCGGGCAGCACCTTGCCGCGGGTTCCGTTGTAGTCCGCCAGCGCGTCGAACACGGTCTCCGCGTCGGCTGCGATGATCCGCTCCGTGGTGGCCTCGACCTGCGCCATAGCTGTTCCTCCAGCAGTTGTGTCCGCTCGTCACGGCGAAGCCAACCACCTCCGGCCCGGCCGCCCAAATCCGCCCGTGCGGGACCGGCCGTGACACCCCGGTACTCCATCTGCGGGCCGGTGGGCGGCCGCCCGCCGGGCCCCGGTGGCGGGGCGGTGGGGCCGCGTCCTGGCCTGAGCGGTCATCACATCGGGCCAATCGCCCTCCCAATCCCGGTTTCCGGGCGCTGTTTCCGGGACGATTCCGCCCAGAACCCTCGGCTGGGAGGCCCCATGCTCCACCCCTTGAAGAAGCGCGCCGCCGTCCTGCTGGCGATCTCCACGGTCGCCGCGGCCCTCACGAGCCCGGTGACGGCCGCCCCGGCGCCCGCGCCGGGCGGGCAGGCCGCCGCGCTCACCTGGGCCGCCTGCGCGACGCCCCGGTTCCCCACCTTGCAGTGCGCGTCCCTCAAGGTCCCGCTCGACCACGACGACCCGGCCGGGCGGCAGATCACCCTGGCCCTGACCCGGGTCCCGCACACCGCCAAGACCTCCCAGGGCCCGCTGCTGGTCAACCCCGGCGGGCCGGGCGGCAGCGGCCGGAGCCTCGCCGGGTTCGTCGCCTCCGCCCTGCCCAAGGACGTGGCCGCCCAGTACGACGTCATCGGGTTCGACCCCCGTGGTGTGGGCAAGAGCGAGCCCGCCCTGGACTGCGGGGCCGGGCACTTCGCGCCCGTCCGCCCGGACCCCGTCCCCGTGGACCCGGCCACCGAGCGTGCCAACCTGGTACGCGTACGGGACTTCGCACGCTCCTGCGCCACCCGCCACGCGGACCTCCTCCCGCACATCGGCACGGTCGCCGCCGCCCGGGACATCGAGGTGCTGCGCGGCGCCCTGGGCGCGCCGCGGATCAGCTACTTCGGCTACTCGTACGGGACCTACCTCGGCGCGGTCTACGCCAAGCTCCACCCCAGCCGCGTCCACCGCCTGGTCCTGGACTCCGTCGTCGACCCGACGGGGGTCTGGTACCGGGACAACCTCGCCCAGGACGTCGCCTTCGACGCCCGCCACAAGGCGTTCCTGGCCTGGGTGGCCCGGCACGACGCCACCTACCGGCTCGGCACCGACCCTGCGGCCGTCGAGCGGGCCTGGTACACGATGCGCAAGGCGCTGCGCGCGGCCCCGGCGGGCGCCAAGGTCGGCCCGGCGGAGCTGGAGGACACCTTCCTGCCGGGCGGGTACTACAACGGCTACTGGCCGAACCTGGCCGAGGCGTTCGCCGCGTACGCGGTGAAGAAGGACCCCAAGCCGCTGGTGGCCGCGTACGAGCGGTTCGGCGCGGTGGAGCCCTCCGCGGGCAACAGCTACAGCGTCTACACGGCGGTGCAGTGCCGGGACTCGGCCTGGCCGCGGGACTGGAACGTGTGGCGCGCGGACATGTGGCGTACGCACGCCAAGGCGCCCTTCATGACCTGGAACAACGCCTGGTACAACGCGCCGTGCGCCTTCTGGCCGGCCGAACCGCTCCAGGCCCCCGACGTGGCCAACACCGAGCTCCCGCCCGCCCTGCTGCTCCAGGCCACGGAGGACGCGGCCACCCCCTTCGAGGGGGCGGTCAGCATGCGGGAGAAGCTGGCGGGCTCGGCCCTGGTGGTGGAGGAGGGCGGCGCCAACCACGGGGTCGCGCTCAGCGGCAACACCTGCCTGGACGAGAAGGTGGCGGCCTACCTGCGCACGGGCGCGGCGGCGGACGCCTCCTGCCCGGCCGCTCCGGCCCCGCTGCCCACCACCGCGACGCGGGCGGTCCCGCCCTCGGCGGGCGGCGCGGCCCTGCACGGGCTGCTGGGCTTCCGCGGCTGACCCCGGGGCGCCCCTCCCGTCCCGCGTCAGGCGTCGAGCGCGCGCAGCGCCGCCGTCGCCGCGACCGCCAGCCGCGGGTGGGACTGGGCGCGGACCAGCAGCTCGCGCGCCTCGGGGTCGGCCAGCGCGCCCAGCCCCTCCACGCAGGCCAGCGCCACCCGCCAGTACGGGTCGTGGGGGGACAGCAGCCGGGCCAGGGTCGCCCGCAGGGCGGGGGCGGACTCGGGGGCGCGCAGGGCCGTGAGCAGCCGGACGGGCTGGAGGGCGTAGGCCGTGCGCAGGCCGTTGGTGGCGAGGGCCGCGGCGGCGCGGGCGGTGCGCGGGTCGCCGAGGACGGCCAGGGCCTCGGCGGCGGCCGCGCAGCGGGGCGGGTCCCGGTGGTTGAGGAGGAGGACCAGGGACTCGAAGGCGCGGCGGTCCCCGGCGAGGCCGAGGCGGTAGGCGGCCAGCTCGCGGGCCCACAGCGGCTGCCCGGCCGAGGTGAGGGCGGCCGCCAGCGCGTCGGGGCCGGCCGCGCGCAGTTCCTCGTACACGGGCGAGGGCCCGGCCTCCGCCCGCAGGCGCTCCAGCACGTCGTTCACCCGGCCCACCCTAGGGCGGCGGGGGATCCGCCACGCCGGGTTCCGGATTCTTCCCGGGCCCGTCTGATCGATGATCGATGATCGGTACATTTCGGCGGTACAGGTCACATCTCCGTGCTCTGGCGCGGCAGTTACCGCCGAGTTACTGTCGTGTCAGCACCACTCGTACAGGGCGGCCTGGTGACGCAGCCGCCCCGTGCCGTCCGGTTCGTATGTTCGTTTCGCCGGCGTGACCCCGGGACAGGGCCCGCGCCGTTCTCCACCCCCGGGGGTCCGCCCCCGCCGGGGTTCGCTCTCCGGGCCCGCATGCTCGCATGCTCCGCCGGGCCTTTTCACCGCACGGCACCCCGTACGGCATCCGCGCGCGCTGTGCGCCGCGCGCCGCCCTCAGTCGTCACCCTCTTCCACTGGAGTCCCTCGATGGACCGTCAGTCCAGTCACCCCACCCTCCAGACCGTCGCCGTCGTCGGGCTCGGCACGATGGGCACCGGCATCGCCGAGGTCCTCGCCCGGGCCGGCCGCGAGGTCATCGGCATCGACGTCAGCGAGGCCGCCGCCCGCCGGGCCGCGGCCGCCCTCGGGGCGTCCACGGCGCGTTCCGTGACCCGGGACCTGCTCACGGGGCAGGAGCGGGCGGACGTGCTCGCCCGCTTCCGCACCTTCACGGACCTGGCCGCCGCGGCCGAGGCCGACCTGGTCATCGAGGTCGTGCCCGAGTCGTACGAGATCAAGCAGCAGGTCTTCCGCGAGCTGGACGCCGTGGTGCGCCCCGACGCCATCCTGGCCACGGGCACCAACGCCCTGTCGGTGACCCGGCTCGCCGCCGAGTCCCAGCGCCCCGAGCGCGTCGTGGGCCTGCACTTCTTCAACCCGGCGCCGGCGATGAAGCTGGTCGAGGTGGTCTCCTGCGTGCTGACCGCCCCGCCGGCGGTGGAGGCCGTCACGGAGCTGGCCCGTGAGCTGGGCAAGGAGCCCGTCGCGGTCGGCGACCGGCCCGGTTTTGTCGCGGACGGCCTGCTGTTCGGCTACCTCAACCAGGCCGCCGCGATGTACGAGGCCAAGTACGCCTCCCGCGAGGACATCGACGCGGCGATGCGGCTCGGCTGCGGTCTGCCCATGGGGCCGCTGGCGCTGCTGGACCTGATCGGCGTGGACACGGCCCGTACCGTCCTGGAGGCCATGTACGCCTCCTCCGGCGACCGGCTGCACGCCCCGGCCCCGATCCTGGGGCAGCTCGCGGAGGCGGGCCTGACCGGCCAGAAGTCCGGCCGCGGCTTCTACACGTACGAGGCCGCGGGCAGTTCGGTGATCGTCCGCGACCTCCAGACCCCGCTGGACGGGTCGCTGCTGGGCGCGGGCCGCCCGGTGTCCTCGGTGGGTGTCGCGGGCTCGGGGACCATGGCGAGCGGTATCGCCCAGGTCTTCGCCCAGTCCGGGTACGACGTGGTCCTGGCCGCCCGCAGCCAGGAGAAGGCGGAGGCCGCCAAGGCCGCGATCGGCAAGTCCCTGGGCCGTGCGGTGTCCAAGGGCAGGCTGACGCAGGAGGCGGCGGACGCGACCCTGGGCCGGATCACCCCGGCCGGGTCGCTGGACTCCTTCGCCGAGGTCGACCTGGCGGTGGAGGCGGTCGCGGAGGACCTGGCGGTCAAGCAGGAGCTGTTCGCGGCCCTGGACAAGGTCTGCCGGCCGGGCGCGGTGCTGGCCACGACCACCTCCTCGCTGCCGGTGATCGCGGTGGCGCGGGCCACCTCGCGTCCGCAGGACGTGATCGGCATGCACTTCTTCAACCCGGCGCCGGCGATGAAGCTGGTCGAGGTGGTCCGGACCGTCCTGACGGCCGACGACGTGCACGCCACGGTCCGCGAGGTCTGCGCCAAGGTGCGCAAGCACCCGGTGGACTGCGGGGACCGGGCCGGTTTCATCGTGAACGCGCTGCTGTTCCCGTACCTCAACAACGCGATCAAGATGGTCGAGCAGCACTACGCCAGCCTCGACCAGATCGACGCGGCGATGAAGCTGGGCGGCGGCTACCCGATGGGGCCGTTCGAGCTGCTGGACGTCGTCGGCCTCGATGTCTCGCTGGCCATCGAGAAGGTCCTCCACAAGGAGTTCCGCGACCCGGGGCTGGCCCCGTCGCCGCTCCTGGAGCACCTGGTGGCGGCGGGCTGCCTGGGCCGGAAGACCGGCCGCGGATTCCGTGAGTACGCCCGCCGGTAACCGCGCGGGCCACGAGCCGGATGCGTGGGGAGGGCTGCTCGGGTCCGCCGGACCCTCACGGCGGGCTGACCCTCCCGAGCCCAGTGCGGGCCCTCCCCCGCATCCCTCCCCGTCCCACCCCCCGCAGGCGCGCTCCCCCGCGCGAATGAAGTACTTTCGCTCTATGTCCCAGCCCGCCAAGACCTCGCCCCGCGCCTCCTCGGCCCCCGACGCCCCGGAGAGCGCGGCCGGCACCCGGGCTGCCGCCCAGCGGCTCAAGATGCGCCGGGAGCTCGCCGCGGCGGCCATGGAGCTGTTCGCGACCAAGGGGTACGAGGCGACGACGGTCGACGAGATCGCCGCGACCGCGGGCGTCGCGCGCCGGACGTTCTTCCGGCACTTCCGGTCCAAGGAAGAGGCGATCTTCCCGGACCACGACGACACCCTGACCCGCGCCGAGGCCGTCCTCGACGTGGCCCCGGCGCACGAGCACCCGCTCGACACGGTGTGCCGCGGGATCAAGGAAGTCATGAAGATGTACGCCGCCTCGCCCGCGGTGTCGGTGGAGCGCTACCGGCTGACCCGCGAGGTCCCGGCGCTCCGGGAGCGGGAGATCGCCTCCGTGGCCCGGTACGAGCGGCTGTTCACCCGCTATCTGCTGGCGCACTTCGACGAGCAGGACCACCACGACGGCAACGACGACCCGCTGCTGGCCGAGGTGGCCGCCTCGGCGGTCGTGACCGCGCACAACCACGTGCTGCGGCGCTGGCTGCGGGCCGGCGGGCAGGGCGATGTGGAGGCGCAGCTGGACCACGCCTTCTCCATCGTCCGCAAGACCTTCGGTACGGGCATCGGCGCGGGCCGCACCCTGGGCCCGGCGACGGCCCCCGCGGCCCCGTCCGCCCCGGCCGCGGTCCGGACCGAGGGCGAGGTGCTGGTGGCGGTGGCCCGTACCGACGCCCCGCTCGACGAGGTCATGCGGACCATCGAAGAGGCGCTGCGCGCCCGGTAGCCCGGCGCGAGCGATGCTCGTCACAGCGGCCGTCCCCGACTCCGGGGGCGGCCGTTTCGTATGTCCGGCTTGCCCCTACTCGCCAGTAGCTTTGATCGATCATCGCTCATCTGCGCAGGTCAATCGGCAAATGAGAGAAACTTTTGGCACGCGGTGCCTTGCCGGGTGACACGGGGTGCCATACGTTGAAGTCGTCCGGATGTCCCCGCGACCCGCGCCCCACCCGGCTCGGAACGCGCCCCGGACGCCTGCGTCACCAGGCACCCGCACGCTGCACCACCAGCGTCGCCGCACCACCGCTCAGCCGGACCGACGGCACACGCCACACCCGCTCCCCGCACCCGCGTACACCTCAGCGCACCCTCATCAGCGCTAGCCGGAGGCTCACCGTGAAGGACATCCTGGACGCGATTCAGTCGCAGTCCGCCACCGCCGCCGACTTCGCGGCCCTGCCGCTCCCCGAGTCCTACCGTGCGGTCACCGTGCACAAGGACGAGGCGGAGATGTTCGCCGGGCTCACCACCCGCGACAAGGACCCCCGCAAGTCCCTGCACCTCGACCACGTCCCGCTGCCCGAGCTGGGCCCGGGCGAGGCCCTGGTCGCGGTCATGGCCTCGTCGGTCAACTACAACTCCGTGTGGACCTCGATCTTCGAGCCGGTCTCCACCTTCAGCTTCCTGGAGCGCTACGGGCGCCTGTCGGAGCTCACCAAGCGCCACGACCTCCCGTACCACATCATCGGCTCCGACCTCGCGGGCGTCGTCCTGCGCACCGGCCCCGGCGTCAACGCCTGGAACCCGGGCGACGAGGTCGTCGCGCACTGCCTCTCGGTCGAGCTGGAGTCCTCCGACGGCCACAACGACACGATGCTCGACCCCGAGCAGCGCATCTGGGGCTTCGAGACCAACTTCGGCGGCCTCGCCGAGATCGCGCTCGTCAAGTCCAACCAGCTGATGCCCAAGCCCGACCACCTCAGCTGGGAGGAGGCCGCCTCCCCCGGCCTGGTCAACTCCACCGCCTACCGCCAGCTGGTCTCCAACAACGGCGCCGGCATGAAGCAGGGCGACAACGTCCTGATCTGGGGCGCCAGCGGCGGCCTCGGCTCGTACGCCACCCAGTTCGCGCTGGCCGGCGGCGCCAACCCGATCTGCGTCGTCTCCTCCCCCGAGAAGGCCGAGATCTGCCGGTCCATGGGCGCCACCGCGGTCATCGACCGCAACGCCGAGGGCTACAAGTTCTGGAAGGACGAGAACACCCAGGACCCGCGCGAGTGGAAGCGCTTCGGCTCCAAGATCCGCGAGCTGACCGGCGGCGAGGACATCGACATCGTCTTCGAGCACCCGGGCCGCGAGACCTTCGGCGCCTCGGTCTACGTCACCCGCAAGGGCGGCACCATCACCACCTGCGCCTCCACCTCCGGCTACATGCACCAGTACGACAACCGCTACCTCTGGATGTCCCTCAAGCGGATCGTCGGCTCGCACTTCGCCAACTACCGCGAGGCGTGGGAGGCCAACCGCCTGATCGCCAAGGGCAAGATCCACCCCACCCTGTCGAAGGTCTACTCCCTGGAGGAGACCGGCCAGGCCGCCTACGACGTCCACCGCAACCTCCACCAGGGCAAGGTCGGCGTCCTCGCCCTCGCCCCCGAGGAGGGCCTCGGCGTCCGCGACCACGAGATGCGCGCCCAGCACCTCGACGCGATCAACCGATTCCGCAACGTCTGAGCCCGCTCAAAGGCCGTAAGGATCGCCTGAGATGACAGAGCGCCAGAAGGACCGTCCGTGGCTCATGCGGACGTACGCCGGCCACTCCACGGCCGAGGCGTCCAACGAGCTGTACCGCCGCAACCTCGCCAAGGGCCAGACCGGCCTGTCGGTCGCGTTCGACCTGCCGACGCAGACCGGCTACGACCCCGACCACATCCTCGCCCGCGGCGAGGTCGGCCGGGTCGGGGTCCCGGTCTCCCACCTCGGCGACATGCGGCGGCTGTTCCAGGACATACCCCTGGAGCAGATGAACACCTCGATGACGATCAACGCCACCGCCATGTGGCTGCTGGCGCTCTACCAGGTGGCCGCCGAGGAGCAGGGCGCGGACATCGCCCAGCTCCAGGGCACCACCCAGAACGACATCGTCAAGGAATACCTCTCGCGCGGGACGCACGTCTTCCCGCCGGGGCCGTCCCTGCGGCTGACGACGGACATGATCGCGTACACGGTCAACCACATCCCCAAGTGGAACCCGATCAACATCTGCTCGTACCACCTCCAGGAGGCCGGGGCCACCCCGGTCCAGGAGATCTCGTACGCCATGTCCACGGCGATCGCGGTCCTCGACTCGGTGCGCGACTCGGGACAGGTGCCCGAGGAGCGCTTCGGCGAGGTCGTCGCCCGCATCTCCTTCTTCGTGAACGCGGGCGTCCGCTTCATCGAGGAGATGTGCAAGATGCGCGCCTTCGGCCGCATCTGGGACCAGGTGACCAAGGAGCGCTACGGCATCGGGAACGCGAAGCAGCGCCGCTTCCGTTACGGCGTCCAGGTCAACTCCCTGGGCCTGACCGAGGCCCAGCCCGAGAACAACGTCCAGCGCATCGTGCTGGAGATGCTCGCGGTCACCCTCTCCAAGGACGCCCGCGCCCGCGCGGTGCAGCTGCCCGCCTGGAACGAGGCGCTGGGCCTGCCCCGGCCCTGGGACCAGCAGTGGTCGCTGCGCATCCAGCAGGTCCTCGCCCACGAGAGCGACCTGCTGGAGTACGACGACATCTTCGCCGGATCCCACGTCATCGAGGCCAAAGTCGACTCCCTGGTCGCCGACTGCCTGGCCGAGATCGACCGGATCCAGGAGATGGGCGGCGCCATGGCCGCCGTCGAGTCCGGGTACCTCAAGTCCCAGCTCGTCTCCTCGCACGCCGAACGGCGCGCCCGGATCGAGGCCGGCGAGGACAAGATCGTCGGCGTGAACTGCTTCGAGCAGACCGAGCCGAACCCGCTCACCGCCGACCTCGACGGCGCCATCATGACCGTCGACGGAGCCGTGGAAGCCTTCACGGTCGAGCGGATCGGGCGCTGGCGGGCCGAGCGCCAGGAGTCCACGGACCGGCAGGGCGAGGGCGACCCGTTCGTCTTCCCCACCACCCAGCAGGCGCTGGAGCGCCTCAAGGAGGCCGCCGCCGGCACCGAGAACCTGATGGAGGCCACCCTGGAGTGCGCCCGCGCCGGTGTCACCACCGGCGAGTGGGCGGGCGCGCTGCGCGAGGTCTTCGGCGAGTTCCGCGCCCCCACCGGGGTCTCCTCGGCCCCGGTGGCGGTCGCCGCCGAGCCCGGCACCCCGATGCACGAGGTCCGCGAGAAGGTCACCCGTACCGCCGACGAGCTCGGCTCCGGCCGGCTGCGCCTGCTGGTCGGCAAGCCCGGCCTCGACGGGCACTCCAACGGCGCCGAGCAGATCGCCGTCCGCGCTCGCGACGCCGGCTTCGAGGTGGTCTACCAGGGGATCCGGCTGACCCCCGAGGAGATCTCCACGGCGGCGCTGGCCGAGGACGTGCACTGCGTGGGGCTGTCCATCCTGTCCGGGTCGCACAGCGCGCTCGTCCCGGACGTCCTGGAACGGCTGCGCGGGGCGGGGGCGGGTGACATCCCCGTCATCGTCGGGGGCATCATTCCGAACGCCGACGCCGTCGCGCTCAAGGCAGCGGGGGTCGCCGCCGTCTTCACGCCGAAGGACTTCGGCATCACGGAGATCATCGGCCGTATCGTCGACGAGATCCGCAAGGCCAACAAGCTCGCCCCGCTCGACATCGACAACGCACTCGTTGCAAGCACGGAGGTCCCCGCATGACCACGCCCGCCCACCCGTCGCCCGCCGCCGCCCTGCCTGACCTCCGCTCCGCGTCGGGCACCCCTGGGACCGTGGTGAACCGCCTTCGCCCGCGTCGCTCCTGCCTCGCGGTGCCCGGCTCGAACCCGCGGTTCCTGGAGAAGGCCCAGGGCCTGCCGGCCGACCAGGTCTTCCTGGATCTGGAGGACGCCTGCGCCCCGCTCGCCAAGGAAGGCGCCCGCCACACCATCGTGGACGCGCTGAACAACGGCGACTGGACCGGCAAGACCCGCGTCGTGCGCGTCAACGACTGGACCACCCACTGGACCTACCGCGACGTGATCACCGTCGTGGAGGGGGCCGGCCAGAACCTCGACTGCATCATGCTGCCGAAGGTCCAGGACGCCCAGCAGGTCGTCGCCCTCGACCTCCTCCTGACCCAGATCGAGAAGACCATGGGCTTCGAGGTCGGCAAGATCGGCATCGAGGCGCAGATCGAGAACGCCAAGGGCCTGGTGAACGTCGACGAGATCGCCGCCGCCTCGCCCCGGCTGGAGACCATCATCTTCGGCCCGGCCGACTTCATGGCCTCCATCAACATGAAGTCCCTGGTCGTGGGCATGCAGCCGCCCGGCTACCCGGCGGACGCCTACCACTACATCCTCATGCGGATCCTGATGGCGGCCCGTACGCACAACCTCCAGGCCATCGACGGCCCCTTCCTCCAGATCCGCGACGTGGACGCCTACCGCGAGGTGGCCGGCCGGGCCGCCGCGCTCGGCTTCGACGGCAAGTGGGTGCTGCACCCCGGCCAGGTCGACGCGGCGAACGAGGTCTTCTCCCCCTCCCAGGAGGACTACGACCACGCCGAGCTGATCCTCGACGCCTACGACTGGTGCACCTCCGAGGAGGGCGGCAAGAAGGGCTCCGCGATGCTCGGCGACGAGATGATCGACGAGGCCAGCCGCAAGATGGCCCTGGTCATCGCGGGCAAGGGCCGCGCCGCCGGCATGCAGCGCACCACCAAGTTCGAGCACCCCTCGACCGAGAAGACGGCGGAGGTCTGAGCATGCAGTTCGGACGCACGTACGAGGAGTTCGAGGTCGGGGCCGTCTACAAGCACTGGCCCGGGAAAACGGTCACAGAGTACGACGACCACCTCTTCTGTCTGCTGACCATGAACCACCACCCGCTGCACATGGACAGCAACTACGCCGAGAACACCACCGACTTCGGCAAGAACGTGGTCGTGGGCAACTACATCTACTCGCTGCTGCTCGGCATGTCCGTGCCGGACGTCTCCGGGAAGGCCATCGCCAACCTCGAGATCGAGTCCCTGCGGCACGTGGCGCCGACCTTCCACGGCGACACGATCTACGGCGAGACCACGGTCCTGGACAAGACCCCGTCGAAGTCGAAGAACGACCGCGGCATCGTCTACGTCGAGACCAAGGGCTACAAGCAGGACGGCACCCTCGTCTGCGTCTTCCGGCGCAAGGTGATGGTCCCGACCGAGACGTACATCAAGGAGCGCGGCGGCGAGCAGCCCGGCCGCCCCCAGCTGAAGACCCAGGAGAAGTAGCCATGGCCCGACTCGCCCAGACCGCCGGGCTGACCGACGTCCAGCGGGAGATCCTCAAGACCGTCCGCGAGTTCGTCGACAAGGAGATCATCCCGGTCGCGACCGAGCTGGAGCACCGCGACGAGTACCCGCAGCAGATCGTCGACGGCCTCAAGGAGCTCGGCCTCTTCGGGCTGATGATCCCCGAGGAGTACGGCGGTCTCGGTGAGTCGCTGCTCACCTACGCCCTCTGCGTGGAGGAGATCGCGCGGGGCTGGATGTCCGTCTCGGGCATCATCAACACGCACTTCATCGTGGCGTACATGCTCAAGCAGCACGGCACGCAGGAGCAGAAGGACCACTTCCTGCCGCGCATGGCCCTCGGCGAGGTGCGCGGCGCCTTCTCGATGTCCGAGCCGGCCCTGGGCTCGGATGTGTCGGCCATCTCCTCGAAGGCGGTGAAGGACGGCGACGAGTACGTCCTCAACGGCCAGAAGATGTGGCTGACGAACGGCGGCAGCTCCACGCTGGTGGCCGTCCTCGTCCGGAGTGACGAAGGACACCCCGAGGGCACGGCGCCCCACAAGTCGATGACGACCTTCCTCGTGGAGAAGGAGCCCGGCTTCGGCGAGGTGCGCCCCGGCCTCACCATCCCGGGCAAGATCGACAAGATGGGCTACAAGGGCGTCGACACGACCGAGCTCATCATGGACGGACTGCGCATTCCGGCCAATCGTGTCCTGGGCGGGCAGACCGGCCGAGGGTTTTACCAAATGATGGACGGGGTCGAGGTCGGCCGCGTCAACGTGGCGGCCCGTGGCTGCGGTGTCGCGCAGCGTGCTTTCGAGCTCGGTGTCTCGTATGCCCAGCAACGTCACACTTTCGGCAAGCCGATCGCCGCGCACCAGGCCATCCAGTTCAAGCTGGCCGAGATGGCTACCAAGGTCGAAGCCGCGCATGCGATGATGGTCAATGCAGCACGCAAAAAGGACTCCGGGGAACGAAACGACCTCGAAGCAGGGATGGCGAAGTACCTCGCCTCCGAGTACTGCAAGGAGGTTGTGGAGGACGCCTTCCGTATCCACGGCGGATACGGATTCTCGAAGGAGTACGAGATCGAGCGCCTCTACCGGGAGGCTCCGATGCTGCTGATCGGCGAAGGTACCGCCGAAATCCAGAAAATGATCATCGGGCGACGCCTGCTCGAGGAGTACCGACTCCAGGGCTGAAAGTCCCTTTTGTGGCGGATCTTCCCTGGGTCCGCCACGAAAGGATCACTGCCAGTCACTGGCCGACGGTCATCGACTCGGCTTCTGGCTTGCCCAGTTGTTGCGCGCAACCGATAGCATTCCAGTAAAGCCGCCGTCCCGTCCCCCCGTTTGCGGCGCGGCAATCACCCGCTACGAAGGTCATCCATGCCCCACAGCCAAACCTCTGCACCTCGCGACAGCCGACTCGGCGTACGTCTCGCTCGCGGAGCATCGCCGTGGCTTCTGCCGACCGTCGCCACCGCGGCGCTCAGCCTGGCCCGGGCCCGCAAGTCCGGGCGCTGGGCCGCCGCGGCCGTGCCCGCCACCGCGCTCGCCGCGGGCATGCTGTGGTTCTTCCGCGACCCCGAGCGTGAGATCACCCAGGGCCGCGTCATCTCGCCCGCCGACGGTGTGGTGCAGAGCATCATGCCGTGGAAGGACGGGCGGACCCGGGTCGCGATCTTCATGAGCCCGCTCAACGTCCACGTCAACCGCGCTCCCCTCGCCGGCACGATCACCTCCGTCGAGCACATCCCCGGCGGATTCGTCCCGGCGTTCAACAAGGAGAGCGAGAACAACGAGCGCGTCGTCTGGCACTTCGACACGGAGCTCGGCGACATCGAGATGGTGCAGATCGCCGGCGCCGTCGCCCGCCGCATCGTGCCGTACCTGCCGGCAGGCACCAAGGTCGAACAGGGCGAACGCATCGGCCTGATCCGCTTCGGCTCCCGCGTCGACATCTACCTCCCCGAGGGCGTCGAGGTCGCGGTCGAGGTCGGGCAGGCCACCACCGCGGGGGTGACACGAATTGACCGTGACTGACCCTGAGACTCCGTCCACCGGCTGGGTGCCGGAGCCGGCCGAGGAGGAGTCCGCCGAGGACGACATGCCGCTGTCGCTGCGGCTGTCGATAGCGGACACCCTCACCCTCGGTAACGCCACGTGCGGATTCATGGCGGTGTACTTCACCACCACCGGGATCCTCATCCCGCACCTCACCGGCAGCGGCGAGACGGGCATGGCACGCAACAGCGCCGCCACGGCGGTGATACTGATGCTGCTCGCCGCGGTCTTCGACCTCTTCGACGGCATCGTCGCCCGCAAGCTGCGCAGCTCGCCGATGGGCGCGGAGCTGGACAACCTGTCCGACCTGATCAGCTTCGGGCTGGCGCCGGCGTACTTCGTCCTCGTCTACGGCATGGTCGCCGTGGACGCGGACCAGAAGATGTCCGCCCTGGCGGCGATCGTGGTGCTGCTGGCCGTGGTGCTGAGACTCGCGCGGTTCAGCTGCGTGACGATGAAGGACGGCATGTTCCAGGGCATGCCGAGCCCCTTCGGCGCGCTGACGGTCGTCTCGATCGTGCTGCTGGAGCTGCCGTTCATCCCGACGCTGCTGGCGATCATCGGTGTGGCCTGGCTGATGGTGAGCCGGGTCGAGTACCCGAAGCCGCGGGGTGTGCTCGCGGTGGCCATGCTGTGCTGGATCGTCAGCGCGATGGGGCTCCTGGCGGCCTGGGCGTTCGACGCCCCGGGCGGTCAGCTGCTGCTCCAGACGGGCTGTGCGCTGCAGATCGCGATGGCGGCGACGATCCCGCTGTTCGCGACGACGCGGAGGGCGAACACCTTCCGCCACAACCGCCGCGAGGCCCGCGCCACATCCCTGCGCTGACCCGCACCGTCGAAGGACCCCGGACGCCATTGGCATCCGGGGTCCTTCGCATGTCCGGGGGTGGGGCCGGGGGTGGGGGCGGTGGTGGGGCGGGGAGCGTCCGGGGTAGGCATGATTTATGGCCCCTCGGGCAGTCCGCACCCCACGGGCCGAGCCGGGCCACAAATCACGTTTGACACCCCGGACACTCCCCGCCCCACCACCGCCCCCACCCCCTCCGTCCGCCTTCCCCGCCCCTCTCTGCCCGCCCCCACTCCCTCACCCGGTCCCCGCCGCCCCCGCCCAGGCTCTCTTCGTCCGCGCTCCTCCAGCCCCCCGGCCCCTCGGCCCCGCCCCTCCCCCGGCCTCCGCCGGGGCGGGGTCGGGGGCGGTGGTGGGGTGGGGGTTGTCCGGGGTGTAAAACGTGATTTGTGGCCCGGGGCGCCCCGTACAGGCCGGTCGGGCCGAGGGGCCATAAATCATGCCTACCCCGGACGACCCCCACCCCACCACCGCCCCCGGCCCCGCCCCACCCCGCACAGCCCCGCACGGCCCCCGGCCAGGGCTACGCTTGATGTCGGAAAATCGCCAGCCCCCATCGGTCCCGCCCCGGATCCTGGAGCCATGCACACCGACACCGAGCGCTGCGTAAGGGCCGTGCAGTCGAAGGACGCCCGCTTCGACGGCTGGTTCTTCACCGCCGTCCTGACCACCCGGATCTACTGCCGCCCCAGCTGCCCCGCCGTGCCCCCGAAGGTCGAGAACATGACCTTCCTGCCCAGCGCCGCCGCCTGCCAGCAGGCCGGCTTCCGCGCGTGCAAGCGGTGCCGGCCCGACACCAGCCCCGGCTCCCCCGAGTGGAACGCCCGCGCCGACGCCGTCGCCCGCGCCATGCGTCTCATCCAGGACGGCGTGGTCGACCGCGAGGGCGTCCCCGGCCTGGCCGCCCGCCTCGGGTACTCCGCCCGCCAGGTGGAGCGCCAGCTGAGCGCCGAGCTCGGCGCCGGCCCCCTCGCCCTGGCCCGCGCCCAGCGCGCCCAGACGGCCCGCCTGCTCATCGAGACCTCCGAGCTGCCCATGGGCGACATCGCCTTCGCCGCCGGCTTCTCCTCCATCCGCACCTTCAACGACACCGTCCGCGAGGTCTTCGCCCTCTCCCCCAGCGAGCTGCGGACCCGCTCCGCCACCGCCGGCCGGGCGAAGGACCTCCCGCCCCGGATCCCCGGCACGATCAGCCTCCGGCTGCCGTTCCGCGCGCCACTCAACCCGGACAACCTCTTCGGCCACCTCGCCGCGACCGCCGTCCCCGGCGTGGAGGAGTGGCGCGACGGCGCCTACCGCCGCACCCTGCGCCTCCCCCACGGCACGGGCATCGTCGCCCTCGCCCCGCGCCCCGACCACATCGCCTGCCGGCTGGCCCTGACCGACCTGCGCGACCTCACGATCGCGATCAGCCGCTGCCGCTGGATGCTGGACCTGGACGCGGACCCGGAGGCGGTGGACGAGCAGCTGCGCGCGGATCCGCTGCTCGCGCCGCTGGTGGACAAGGCCCCCGGCCGCCGGGTGCCCCGTACGGTCGACGCGGCGGAGTTCGCCGTACGGGCGGTGCTCGGCCAGCAGGTGTCGACCGCGGCGGCGCGCACGCACGCGGCCCGGCTGGTCACCGCGTACGGGGAGCGGGTGGAGGACCCGCTGGGCGGGCTGACCCACCTCTTCCCCTCCCCGCAGGCCCTGGCCGCCCTGGACCCGGAGACCCTGGCGCTGCCCCGCAGCCGGCGGGCCACGCTCACCACCCTGGTCGCCGCGCTCGCGGACGGCTCGCTGCCGCTCGGCATCGACAGCGACTGGGAGGAGGCCCGGGCCCGCCTGACGGCCCTGCCCGGCTTCGGCCCGTGGACCACCGAGGTGATCGCGATGCGGGCGCTCGGCGACCCGGACGCCTTCCTGCCGTCCGATCTCGGCGTGCGCCGCGCCGCGCAGGGCCTCGGCCTGCCGTCCACCCCCTCGGCGCTGACCGCGCGGGCCGCCGCCTGGCGGCCGTGGCGCGCGTACGCCGTGCAGTACCTGTGGGCCACGGACGCCCACCCCATCAACCACCTGCCGGTCTGAGGAGCAGCGGTCATGAACAAGCAGCACACGGTCGTCGACAGCCCGTACGGTCCGCTCACCCTGGTCGCCGTGGACGGCGTCCTCGGCGGGCTCTACATGACGGAGCAGCGCCACCGGCCCGCCGAGGAGTCCTTCGGTGAGCGGGTGGCGGCCACGGAGGAGCCGTTCCCGGAGGTGGTGCGCCAGCTGGCCGCGTACTTCGCCGGGGAGCTGACCGAGTTCGACCTCCCGCTCCGGCTGGAGGGTACGCAGTTCCAGCGCAGCGTGTGGGACCAGCTGGCGCGGATCCCGTACGGCGAGACCTGGTCGTACGGTGAGCTGGCGGCGCGGCTGGGCAAGCCGAACGCCTCGCGGGCGGTGGGCCTGGCGAACGGGAAGAACCCGGTGGGGATCATCGTCCCGTGCCACCGGGTGATCGGTGCCTCGGGTTCGATGACGGGGTACGGCGGCGGGCTGGAGCGCAAGGTGCGGCTGCTGGCCTTCGAGGCCGGGGAGCGGGCGCTCCCGGCGCCGGGTGTCAGATGACGAGCAGCGGGACGAGCAGCGCGAAGCCGGCGCCGGCTTCGACGGCGTAGCCGTAGAGGGAGGGGTGCTGGACGGGGGCGGCGAGCAGGACCAGGCTCTGCCGGGCTTCGGCGGCGGCGATCCAGTCGGCGTCGGCGCCGAGGCCGCCTTCGTACCAGCCTTCGCAGGAGCCGGGTCCGGTGACGGCGAGGAAGTCGTCCTCGCGGCGGTAGAGGGCCCGCCATGCGGTGGCGGGTACGGACCAGCCGTCGAAGTCGTTGAACAGGGCCCAGCCGCCCTCGCGTATCGCGGTGTCGAAGAGCCAGACGGGCGTGCCCTCGGGGGTGACCTCGTTCCCGGCCTGTTCGTCGGTGGTGAAGTGCACCATGGGCAGGGCGTCGGGGCCCTCGGCGGTGCTGGGCCAGGCGTACATCGTGATCATCAGCTGATTCTGTCCTGCTCGCAGTAAGTCCGGTGTCACGAGGTGAGAGGGCGCCGGCCGTTCTCCAGTTCCGCCGTGCCCTCACCGGTCTGCCAGACCCGGTACGCCTCCTCGGTGCGCGGGCCGAGGGAGCCGATGAGGTAGCTGCTCAGTTCGGCGGGTTCGACGAGCTTCCAGGAGAGCAGTTCCTCCTCCTGGAGCCGGATGGAGGCGAGCTGGGCCGCGTCGAGCACGCCGCCGTCGTAGAGGTAGGCGACCAGCGGCGGGCGGCCGGGGCCGACCGTCCAGTCGACGGCGAGGAGCCGGCCGAGGGGGACGTCGATGCCGATCTCCTCGGCGCTCTCGCGGCGGGCCGCGGTGCGCGGGGACTCGTTCTGGTCGGATTCGATGGTGCCGCCGGGGAGGGCCCAGCCCTCGCGGTAGTTGGGCTCGACGAGCAGGACGCGGCCCTCGGTGTCCCGGTAGAGGGCGGCGGCGCCGGCCAGCACCCGGGGCAGGCTCGCGATGTAGGTGGCGTAGTCATCGGTGGTGGTCACCGGGCCACCCTACCGAGGGCGGCGGGTGCTCCCCCGCTCGGTGAGGACGTCCCCGACCATGGCCCGTACGGCGTCCCGCATCCCGTGCAGGGGGTGCTGGCGGGCGGGCCCGGCGCCGGGGTCGGCCCGCAGCTCTTTCAGCAGGGCCCAGCAGAGGAGCAGCATCACCACGGCGAAGGGCAGGGCGACGAGGATGGTGGCGGTCTGGAGGGATTTGAGGCCGCCCGCGACGAGCAGGACGGCGGCGACGGCGGCCATCAGTACGCCCCAGGTGACGACGAGCCAGGTGGGCGGGTGGAGGGAGCCGCGGCTGGTGAGGGAGCCCATGACCAGGGAGGCGGAGTCGGCGCTGGTGACGAAGTAGGTCATGACGAGGACCATGGCCACCCAGGAGGTCAGGGTGCCGAGCGGCAGGGCGTCGAGCATCGCGAAGAGGGATGCCTCGGTGCCCTCCTTGAGGGTGGCGGCGAACTGCACGGCGCCGGTGGAGTCGAGGCGGATGGCGGTGCCGCCCATGACGCAGAACCAGACGACGGTGGCGCCGCTGGGGACGAGCAGGACGCCGATGAGGAATTCGCGGATGGTGCGGCCGCGGGAGATGCGGGCGATGAAGGTGCCGACGAAGGGCGCCCAGGAGAGCCACCACGCCCAGTAGAAGATGGTCCACGCGCCGAGCCAGGCGCTGTCGGTGAAGGCTCCGGTGCGGGTGGCCATGGGGAGCAGCTGGTGGAGGTAGCCGCCGACGCCGGCGGGGATCACGTCGAGGATGTAGACGGTGGGTCCGAGGACGAAGACGAAGAGGGCGAGGACTCCGGCGAGCACGAGGTTGCTGGTGCTGAGCCATTTCACGCCCTTGTGCAGTCCGGAGAAGGCGGAGAGCACGAAGGCCGCGGAGAGCGAGCCGATGATGATCAGCTCGACGGTGGTGGTGTCCGCGATGCCGGTGGTGATGCTGAGGCCCTTGGAGACCTGGAGGGCGCCGAGGCCGAGGCTGGTGGCGGTGCCGAAGACGGTGGCGAAGACGGCGAGGAGGTCGATGGCCCTGCCGGGGGCGCCGTCGGCCCGCCGGGCGCCGATCAGGGGGACGAAGGCGGAGCTGAGGCGGTTGCCGCGGCCCTTGCGGAAGGTGGCGTAGGCGAGGGCGAGGCCGGCGATGCCGTAGATGGCCCAGGGGGTGAGGGTCCAGTGGAAGAAGGAGTACTCCATGGCCGCGAGGGCGGCGGCGCCGGTGCGGGGGGCCGCGCCCGAGGCCGGGGGCGGGGCGAGGTAGTGGGTCAGCGGCTCCCCCACCCCGTAGAACATCAGGCCGATGCCCATGCCGGCGCTGAACATCATGGCGATCCACGCCAGGTTGGTGAACTCCGGTTCGGAGTCGTCGGCGCCGAGGCGGATCCGGCCGAAGCGGCTGACGGCGATCACGACGCACAGGACGAGGAAGACGTCGGCGGCGGTCACGAAGAGCCAGGCGAAGTTGGCGAGGACCCAAGCGAGCGCGGTACTGGAAGCGCTGTCGAAGGACTCCTTGCCGAGGGCCGCCCAGGCGACGGCGGCCAGCACGGCGAGCACGCCCACGGTGACGACGGTGCGGTCCGGGGCGGGGTCCCCGGGGTTCCCGGGGTCCCCCGGGCCGTGGGGGCCGCCTTCGGTGGGGTCCGGGGGCGGCCCGTCCAGTGATTCCGCGCTCATGCGGCCACACTATGCAGGCGTATATCCGTATTTAGCCGCATGGCGCGCCGGATGTGGCCCAGGCCACTCATGGGCATAGGAGGATCCTCCGGATAAGCTCAGGGAGGCGCGACTGCACGTTCGATAGCAAGGGAATAGCAAGGTGACGGACGGAGCAGTAACTGAGACCGCGCGCGTGCTCATCGCCGCGGACAAATTCAAGGGCTCGCTCACGGCCGTACAGGTCGCGGAGCGGGTGACGGCCGGTCTCCGCTCGGCCGTGCCGGGCCTGGAGGTCGAGACCCTGCCTGTGGCGGACGGCGGCGACGGTACGGTCGCGGCCGCCGTGGCGGCCGGTTTCGAACGCCGCGAGGTACGGGTCACCGGGCCCCTCGGCGAGCAGGTCACGGCCGCCTTCGCGCTGCGGGACGGCACCGCGGTGGTGGAGATGGCGGAAGCCTCCGGCCTCCAGCTGCTGCCGGCGGGCACCTTCGCCCCGCTGACGGCCACCACGTACGGCTCGGGCGAGGTACTGAAAGCCGCGCTGGACGCGGGCGCGCGCACGATCGTCTTCGGTGTGGGCGGCAGCGCCACCACGGACGGCGGCGCCGGCATGCTGGCCGCGCTGGGCGCCGTGTTCCTCGACGAGGACGGCGAACCGGTGGGTCCGGGCGGCGGCGGCCTGGCCGCGCTGGCCTCGGCCGACCTGTCCGGGGTCGACCCGCGCTTCGCCGAGGTGGACTTCGTCCTGGCCAGCGATGTGGACAACCCGCTGACCGGCCCGAAGGGCTGCGCGGCGGTCTACGGCCCGCAGAAGGGCGCCTCCCCCGAGGACGTGGCCGCGCTGGACACGGCCCTGGCGCATTACGCGCGGGTGCTGGAGAAGTCCCTCGGCTCCCGGGCCGCCGAGCTGGCGGCCTCCCCCGGCGCGGGCGGCGCGGGCGGCATCGGCTACGGCGCGCTGCTGCTGGGCGCGAGCTTCCGTCCCGGCATCGAGCTGATGCTGGACGTCCTGGGCTTCGCCCCGGCGCTGGAGCGGGCCACGCTGGTCATCACCGGCGAGGGCTCCCTCGACGAGCAGACCCTGCACGGCAAGGCGCCCGCGGGTGTCGCGGCGGCCGCGCGCGCCGCGGGCAAGCCGGTGGTGGCGGTCTGCGGACGGCTGCTGCTGGGCCAGGCGGCCCTGGAGGAGGCGGGCATCCGCAAGGCGTACCCGCTGACGGACCTGGAGCCGGACCCGGCCAAGTCCATCCCGAACGCCGGCCCGCTGCTGGAACGGGTCGCGGCCGGTATCGCCGCCGAGGTCCTCTGACCCCACCGGCCCCTGAGGCCCGGCCCCCGCGGATCGCCCCGGAGGCCGGGCCTCCGCCGCGCGCGCGGGCCGTGCGTACGGCCGTGCGTACCGGCGGGCGGCGTGGGCGGGGTGACCGAGCCCAAACCGGCGGGACAGTGTTAGAAAGGGCTCATGACCGGACGTTTTGGTCGCCAGCCGACCGGGCGGGATCCCCGCCTGTCCGCGCGCCTGTCCCGGCGGGCGCACAGTGTCGCCGGTCAGGTCTTCGCCCTCATGGCGGTGATCGTCGTCCTGCTGATCACCGCGGCCGCGCTGGCCCTCGTACTCCAGGCCCGCTACGACAGCCAGCGCGACGCCCGCAACCGCTCCCTCGCCGCCGCGGAGGCGTTCGCGCACGCCCCCGGCATGGTGACCGCGCTGCGGGCGGCCGATCCCACCGCCCAGCTCCAGCCGCTGACCGAGGCCGCCCGCCGGGCCTCGGGGGTGGACTTCATCGCGGTGATGGACCTGCGGGGCGTCCGGTACACCGATTCACGGCCCGAGCTGATCGGGCAGCGGGCCGCCGACGTCGGCCGGGCCGCGGCCGGGCAGTCCTTCACCGAGACCTTCGAGGGCGAGCCGAGCGACGCCGTACGGGCCGTGGTCCCCGTCCGGGACGCGGACGGCACCGTCGTCGGGCTGGTCGGCACCGGCATAGAGGTGGCCAAGGTCTCCCAGGCGCTGGAGGGCCAGCTTCCGCTGCTGCTGGGCGCGGCGGCGGGCGGTCTGCTGGTGGGCACGGCGGGCGCCGGGCTGGTCAGCCGGCGGCTGCAGCGGCAGACGCGCGGTCTGGGCGAGGCCGAGATGAGCCGGATGAACGAGCACCACGAGGCGGTGCTGCACGCCGTCCGCGAGGGCGTGCTGATCATCGGCAACGACCAGCGGCTGATCCTCGCCAACGACGAGGCCCGCCGCCTGCTCGACCTGCCGTCCGACGCCGAGGAGCGCACGGTGGCCGAGCTGGGGCTCGACCCCCGGACCACCGAGCTGCTGGCCTCGGGCCGGGTGGTGACGGACCACGTCCACCTGGCGGGCGACCGGCTGCTGGCGGTCAACGTCCGGCCGACGCAGCCGTACGCGGGGCGGCCCGCGGGCAATGTGGTGACCCTGCGCGACTCCACCGAGCTCGCCTCGGTGTCGGGCCGGGCGGAGGTGGCGCGCAGCCGGCTCCAGCTGCTGTACGACGCGGGCGTGCGGATCGGGACCACCCTGGACGTGGTGCGGACGGCGGAGGAACTGTCGGAGGTCGCGGTGCCCCGCTTCGCGGACTTCGTGACGGTGGAGCTGCTGGAGCCGGTGCTGCGCGGGGACGAGCCCTCCCATGTCGCGGGCGCCTATACGGAGATGCGCCGGGCGGCGATCAGCGGCATCCGGGCCGACTCCCCGCTCCAGCCGGTGGGCGACCGGATCCGGTTCGTGGTGCCGACGGCTCCGATGGCGGCGGCGCTGGACGCCGGGCACGCGGTCCTCGCGGCCGATCTGAACGCGGCCATGGGCTGGCGGGCGCAGGACGCGCAGGGGACCCGGGTGGCCCTGGACTACGGGCTGCACTCGCTGATCTCCGTACCGCTCCAGGCGCGCGGGGTGGTGCTGGGGATGGCGAACTTCTGGCGGGCGGACACCCCGGAGCCCTTCGACGAGGAGGACCTGTCCTTCGCGGAGGAGCTGGGCGCGCGGGCGGCCGTCTCCATCGACAACGCCCGCCGGTTCACGCGGGAGCACGCGATGGCCGTGACCCTCCAGCGCAGTCTGCTGCCGCGGGCGCTGCCGGAGCAGAGCGCGGTGGAGGTGGCGTACCGCTATCTGCCCGCGAAGGCGGGCGTGGGCGGGGACTGGTTCGATGTGATCCAGCTGCCGGGGGCCCGGGTGGCGCTGGTGGTCGGGGACGTGGTGGGGCACGGGGTGCACGCGGCGGCCACCATGGGCCGGCTGCGGACGGCGGTGCACAACTTCTCCACGCTGGACCTGCCCCCCGACGAGCTGCTGGGTCATCTGGACGAGCTGATCCACCGGATCGACCAGAACGAGACCGACGGCGGGGAGGCGGCGGCCGGGGAGGACGGGCCCGGCGGTGGGCCGGACGGCGGCCCCGAGGGCGGGGAGTCCACCGGGATCACCGGCGCGACCTGCCTGTACGTGGTCTACGACCCCACCTCCGGGCAGTGCCGGATGGCGAGCGCCGGGCACCCCGGCCCGGCGCTGGTCCGCCCCGGCGGGCCGGTGGAGTTCCCCGAGCTGCCGGCCGGGCTGCCGCTGGGGGTGGGCGGGATGCCGTTCGAGGCCACCGAGTTCCAGCTGCCCGAGGGCAGCCGGCTGGTGCTGTTCACGGACGGGCTGGTGGAGGACCGCGACCGGGACTTCGACTCCGGGCTGCGGCTGCTCGGGGAGGCGCTGTCCCGGCCGGGCCGCAGTACCGACCAGGCGTGCTCCGACATCCTGGTCTCGATGCTGTTCCCGGTGCCGAGCGACGACATCGTGCTGATGATCGCCGACACCCGGCGGCTGGAGCCCGGCCGGATCGCGGAGTGGGAGGTGCCGGGCGAGTCGTCGGCGGTCTCCCGGGTGCGGAACGCCGCCTCGGCGCAGCTCGTCGCCTGGGGGCTGGAGAACGTGGCGTTCACCACCGAGCTGGTGCTGAGCGAGCTGGTCACCAACGCGATCCGGTACGGGAGCGCGCCCGTGCGGGTGCGTCTGGTGCGGGACCGCAGTCTGATCTGCGAGGTGTCCGACGGCAGCAGCACCTCCCCGCATCTGCGGTACGCGGCCACCACCGACGAGGGCGGGCGCGGGCTGTTCCTCGTCGCGCAGTACGCCGAGCGGTGGGGCACCCGGTACACGGACCGGGGGAAGGTCATCTGGGCCGAGCTGGCGCTGACCGGGGGCGCGGAGCCGGCGCCGCCCGCCCCGCTGGATCTGGACGCGCTGGAGGACCTGGCCTGGTGAGAGGACCTGGCCCGGTGAGCGGGCGGCGGTGGGCCCGGCGGGCCGCCGCCGTCAGAGCGGCCGGGCGCGGGCGAGGAGTACGGCCACGTCGTCCTGCTGCGCGTGCGGCAGGAGCCGCCGCAGGATCCGGTCGCACAGCTCGTCCAGAGGCTGAGCGGGCCCGCGCAGGGCTGCGGCGAGCTGGTCCATGCCCTGGTCGAGGTCGCGTTCGCGGGCTTCGATGAGGCCGTCGGTGTAGAGGGCGAGGAGGTTGCCGGCGGGAAGCGCCACCTCCTCGGTGCGGAAGTCCCGGCCGCCCGCGCCGAGCGGGGTCCCGGGCGGCCCGTCGAGGAAGGTGACGGCGCCGCCGGGGGCGACGACGGCGGGCGGCGGATGGCCCGCGCGGGCGATCACGCAGCCGCCGGTGGCGGGGTCGTGCACGGCGTAGACGCAGGTGGCCATCTCGTCCTCGCCGAGGTCGGCGACCACCGCGTCGAGCGAGCACAGCAGCTCCGCGGGCGGTACCCCGTGGCGCGCGAGGCTCCGTACGGCGGTGCGCAGCTGGCCCATCACGGCGGCCGCGTGGATGCCGTGGCCCATGACGTCCCCGATGACGAGTCCGGTGCGGCCGCCGGGCAGCGGGATGGCGTCGAACCAGTCCCCGCCGACGTCGTGGTCGCTGGCGGGCAGGTAGCGGCCGGTGAGTTCGAGGCCGGGGACGACGGGGAGCACGCTGTTGGTGAGGCTGCGCTGGAGGGTCAGGGCGGCCTGGCGCTGGAGGGTGTACATGCGGGCGTTGTCGATGTTGAGGGCGGCGCGGGAGACGAGTTCGTCGACGAGGATGCAGTCCTGCTCGTCGAAGGGTTCCCGCTCGCGGGTGCGGGTCACGGTGACGGCGCCGAGCACGGTGCCGCGGGCGACGAGGGGGATCAGCCGGGCGGATCCGAGGGTGGCCAGGTAGCCGCGCAGGGCGCCGGCGCGCGGGGAGGTGATCAGGGCGGGGATGTCGGAGGTGAAGAGGTCCAGGGGGCGGCCCGCGGTGATGACCTCCTCGTAGACGGTGCCTGCGGGGATCTGGAAGGTCTGGCCGGGGGCGAGCTGCGCGGTGGGGGCGGTGGGGTCGGGGAACTGCGCGGCCAGCCGGCGCAGCAGGCCGCGGGTGGAGGCGGCGGGCGCGCCGCCCTCGTCGGGTCCGAGGACGGATTCGAGCAGCTGGACGTCGGCGGAGTCGGAGAGCTGCGGTACGAGCAGTTCCACGATCTCCTGGGCGGTGCGGTGCAGGTCGAGGGTGGTGCCGATGCGGGTGCCGGCCTCCGCGAGCAGGGCGAACCGGCGGCGGGCCCGTTCGGCCTCGGCCTGGGCCCGCTGGCCCTCGGTGATGTCGATGAGGGAGGCGATCAGGCCGAGGCGGCGGCCGGAGCCGTCCAGCAGCGGGGCGTAGGAGCAGGACCAGGTGCGGTCGTGGTCGGGGTCGGAGGGGGTGCGTCCGGTGCGGCGGACGTCGACGACGGCGGTGCCCCGGTCGAGGACCTGCCGCATGGTGGCCTCCAGCGCGGCGGCGTTGACTCCGGGCACGACCTCGGTGAGGCGCTTGCCGAGGTGTGCGGCGGCGGAGACCCCGTTCATCTGGGCGAGGGCGTCGTTGACGCGGAGGAAGCGCAGGTCGGGGCCGAGGGTGGCGAGGCCGATGGGCGACTGGGTGAAGAGGCTCTGCAGGGCGGCGAGGGAGTCGCGCATGTGGAGGACCTCGGAGGTCTCCACGGCGATGAGCATGGCTCCCGTACGGCCCTGCGGGTCGACGGCGGGGACGATCCACATCTCCATGGCGACGCGGTGCCCGTCGCGGTGGCGGACGGGCAGGGTGCCGACGACGGTCTCGCCCGCCTGGACGCGCCGGGTCAGCTGCTCGGCGAGCTCACGGTTGGCCTCGGGGACGAGGACGGAGGTGCCGGGGCGGCCGATGATCTCCTCGGGCCGGTGCCCGAGGAGGTCCTGTGCGGCGAGGGACCACTCGACGATGCGGCCGTCGGCGTCCTCCCGCCACAGCGCGATCGGCAGCAGTTCGCGGAGCACGCCCGCGTAGCCGACGGCCGCCGGCGGCGGGTCCGGCAGCTCGCTCGTCGACTGGTAAGTGTCCAACGCACCGACCTCACCCCGGGGGGGCCCGATTCCTACCGATTCACCCTATCCGAGGGCCGGGCGCGGGGCTCTGCGTCGGACGGGGCCTCAGGCGGGCTCGCGCAGGCGCGGGGCCTCGGCCGGGTCCAGGACGGCGGCGATGCCCTGGGCCAGGCAGGGGATGCGGTGGGCGGGGATGCCCGCGATGTTGATGCGGCCGGAGGTGGTGCCGTAGATGGCGTACTGCCTGCGCAGCCGGAGCATCTGGGGGGAGCTGAGCGGCAGCATCGAGAACATGCCCTGCTGGCGGGCGAGCGCACGGGCCTGCGCGGTGCGGCCGAGGGCGCTGAGGTGGGCGGTCAGATCGGCCCGGTTGGACTGGATGCGGCCGCGCATGACGTCCAGCTCGGCGCGCCAGGAGGCGCGCAGTCCCTCGTCCTCAAGGATGGTGGTGACGACGGCGGCGCCGTGCTCGGGCGGCATCGAGTACAGGGTGCGGGCGGCGTTCTGCAGGGCCGTTTCGGCGTGCTGGACAGCCCGGGCGGAGCCGCCGAGGACGATGGCGCAGCCGACGCGGTCGCTGTAGAGGCCGAAGTTCTTGGAGCAGCTGACGGCGATCAGCATCTCGGGGACGCGGGCGGCGAGCATCCGGGTGGGCAGCAGGTCGGCCTCCAGGCCGTCGCCGAGGCCGTGGTAGGCCAGGTCGACGAACGGCACCCAGCCGTTGCGCTCGGCGGATGCGGCCAGCGCCTCCCAGTCGTCGAGCAGCGGGTCGACGCCGGTGGGGTTGTGGCAGCAGCCCTGGAGCAGGACGACGTCGTCGCGCCGGGCGCCTTCCAGTGCGCCCAGCACGCCCTCGGTGTCGAAGCCGCCGTCGGCGTCGCGCCAGCCGTAGGTACGGACGTCCAGCCCGGCCGCCTCGAAGATCGGGCGGTGGTTGACGTAGGCGGGGTCGCTGATCCACACGGTGGCGCCGGGGCGGGTGCGGTGGATCAGGTCGGCCAGCAGCCGCAGGGCCCCGGAGCCGGCGACGGTCTGGACGGCCGCGGCGCGCTCGGAGGGGCCCTCGGGGCCGAGGACCAGGCGGAGGAGGGAGCGGTTGAAGGCGGCGTTCCCGGACAGGCCCCGGTACTCCTTGGACTCGGAGCGCTCGGCGAGGCGGAGCTCGGCCTCCCGTACGGCGGCCATGACGGGGGTGGTGCCGGTCTGGTCGCGGTAGACGCCGAGGACGAGGTTCAGCCGCTCGGGCCGCTCGTCGCCGCCGAACTCGTAGGTCAGGTCCCACAGCGGGTCGGTGGGCGGCGGGGGCAGGAGCTCAAGCATGGGCGGGGACCTCGGGTCGGGGGCGGGGCCGGCGGTTGGCGAGGACCACGCCGGCGGTGATGAGGGGGACGCCGGCGAGCACGGCGGCGGTCGGCGCCTCCCCGAGCAGGGGGACGGCCAGCAGGACGACGGCGACCGGGCTGAGGCTGCCGACGACGGAGCTGCGTTCGGCGCCGAGGGTGCGGATGGCGAAGGCGTAGAGCAGGCCCGCGCAGAGCCCGACGCCGAGCCCCTGGACGACGAGGAACAGCAGGATGTCGCCGCCGGAGGCATGGGCGATGCCGGTGGGGAGGATCCCAGTGAGGACCAGGAGCCCGATCACGGCGAAGGACGGCAGGCAGAGCAGTCCGATGGAGCCGACGGGGTCGAGTGCGACCTCGCGCAGGCCCACCGTGTAGAGGGCCCACAGACCGCTGGCGACCAGGAGGGTGCCGGACCCGGCGAGCACGTCGGTGTCCACGGGGACCACGTAGCGCCAGACGAGGGCGATCACCCCGGCGGCGATCAGGGCGAGCCCGGCCGCCTGGGTGCCGCGGGGCAGGCCGTGCCCGCGCCGCGCCATGATCAGGGAGACGAAGAGCGGGACCATGCCGGGCACGATGGAGCCCACGAAGGCGGCGGAGGTCAGGGAGCCGCCGTGCATGGCGGCCAGGAAGAAGGGCACCCCGGCCCCGCAGACGATCTTGACCGCGGGTCCCGGCCGTACGGCGGCCAGGGCGCGGCGCCGCCGCCACAGGGCGGGCAGGAGGACCACGAGGGGGACGCCGAAGCGCAGCAGGGCCGCGTCGGCGGGCAGCAGGGAGGAGGCACTGAGGGCGCGGGCGCTGAGCGCGAAGGCCGCCCAGATCGACACGGTCACCAGCAGGGCCAGCATGCCCTTCGCCTGCGGTGTGAGCCCGCGCCGGCCGGGGTGTCCGGCCCGCGGGCCCGCCGCGGCGGGAGGCGGGGTCGCCGGGGTGGTGTGGGTCGCGACCAAGGAAGTGCTCCAGCCTCCGAAGGCGGACCGGTCCGGTCCGCTGGTCGCAACGGTAGGGCTTGGGGCGGGGCAGGCGATTGCCAGTTCTGCCGCTCGGACATACGTTTGGGGCAGAATCTGCCAAGGAGGGGCCGTGGACGCAGTCGATCTGCAGATCATCCGGGAATTGCAGGCCGACGGGCGGCTCTCCAACCAGGAGCTGGCCGACCGCGTCCGGCTCTCCCCCTCCCCCTGCCTGCGCCGGGTCCGGCGGCTGGAGGAGGCGGGGCTGATCCGCGGCTACACGGCCATGGTGGACCAGGTGGCCTTCGGACTGCCGGTGACCGTCTTCGTCCGGATCCGCCTGGAGCGGCACACGGCGCAGGCGGTACGCCTCTTCGAGGAGCACGTGGCGGTCATCGAGCACATCCAGGACTGCTATCTGATGGCCGGGAGCAGCGACTACCTGCTGCGCGTGGTCATCGAGGACCTGGAGGCGTACGAGGCCCTGGTGCGCCAGCGGATCCACGCCATCCCCGGGATCGCCTCGATGGAGTCGAGCTTCGCCTACGGCAGCGTCAAGCAGACGCGGACGTACCCGCGCCCGGCCCCGGGACCCGCGCGCAGGCCCGTGTGAGGACCTGGGCGCAGGACCGTGGGAGGACTTGCGTGCAGGCCCGTGTGGGGACCTGGGCGCAGGGCTACTCGTCGGCTCCGGCCACCGTACGGAAGGTCTCGTAGGCGGCCTCGTCGTAGAGCACGAAGCGGACCTCCTCCACCTCGGTGCGAGCGGCCCGTACGGTGCTCACCGCGATCCGGGCCCCGTCCTCCATGGGCCAGCCGTAGACGCCGGTGGAGATCGCCGGGAAGGCGACCGTACGGGCCCCCAGCTCGTCGGCGACGCGCAGCGACTCGCGGTAGCAGGAGGCCAGCAGCTCCGAGCGGTCCTCCTCGCGCGACCAGACGGGCCCGACGGTGTGGATGACGTGCCCGGCGTCGAGCTTTCCGGCGGTGGTGGCGACGGCCCGGCCGGCGGGGAGCCCCTTGCCGTAGTGCGAGCGGCGCAGCTCCTCGCAGGCGGCCAGGATCTCCGGGCCGCCGCGCCGGTGGATGGCCCCGTCGACCCCGCCGCCGCCGAGCAGGGAGGAGTTGGCCGCGTTGACGAGGGCGTCGGCCTTCTCGGCGGTGATGTCGCCGAGGGCCAGGGTGATGCGGACCATGGGGCTTTCCTCTCGCGGGGGCTGTGTCCGGCGGTGTGCCGGGCTCCGCGTACGACCCTAGTCAGGGGCGCGCCGCCCGGCACGCCGATTGCGGGGCGCGGGGCGGCGGCTCGTTCGGGGTTCGGGTGGTCCGGCGCCCGGATGGCCCGGGGCTCAGCCGGCCCTGCGGAGGTGGCGCCAGACGGCCTTGGCGGCGTTGTGGCCGGACATGCCGTGCACGCCCGGGCCGGGCGGGGTCGCGGAGGAGCAGAGGAAGACCGCCGGGTGGGGTGTCGTGTACGGGGAGAGAGTGAGCTTCGGGCGCAGCAGGAGCTGGAGTCCCGAGGCGGCCCCGCAGGCGATGTCCCCGCCGACGTAGTTGGGGTTGCGCGCGGCGAGCTGCGGCGGTCCGGCGGTGGCGCGGGCCAGCACCAGGTCGCGGAAGCCCGGGGCGAAGCGCTCCAGTTGGCGCTCGATGGCTTCGGTGAGGTCCCCGTCCCAGCCCGCGGGGACATGTCCGTACGCCCAGAACACGTGCTTCCCCTCGGGCGCCCGGCCGGGGTCGACCAGGCTGGGCTGCGCGGTGATGAGGAAGGGGCTACGGGGGGCCCGGCCGCCGGAGGCGAGCTGGAGGGCGGCGTCGATGTCGCGGGCGCGGGGGCCGATCTGGACGGTGCCGGCGCGGCGCGGCTCCTCGGCGGTCCACGGGACGGGCCCGGACAGCGCGTAGTCGACCTTGAAGGCGGCGGCCCCGTACCGGTAGCCGTCGTAGACGCGGCCCAGCCGGGCGATCCGGGCGAGCGCGGTCGGGGAGGTGTCGAAGACGTAGGCGCGGGCGGGCGGGAGGTCGTCGAGCCGCTTGACCTCGAAGTCGGTGTGGATCGCCCCGCCGAGATCGCGCAGGTAGCCGGCGAGGGCGTCGGAGACGGACTGGGAGCCGCCGCGCGGCAGCGGCCAGCCGTTGGCGTGGGCGGCGAGGGCGAAGACCAGGCCGACGGCGCTGGTCGCGATCCCGCCGAGCGGGGCGATGACATGGGCGACGAGCCCCGCGAGGAGCGCCCGCGCGGGCTCGTCGCGGAAGCGGCGCAGGAGCCAGGTCGCGGGCGGCAGCCCGGCGAGCCCGAAACGGGCGAGGGTGGCCGGATCGCGGGGCAGCGCGGTGTCCGGCAGGGACATGAAGTCCCGGGCGAGGGTGTCCCACCGGCCGAGGAAGGGGCCGACGAGGCGGCGGTAGGTACCGGCGTCGCGCGGCCCGAGGGAGGCCGCCGTCTCCGCGACGGAGCGGGAGAGCACGGCGGCGGTGCCGTCGTCGAAGGGGTGGGCCATGGGCAGCGGGGCGTGCAGCCATTCCAGGCCGTACCGCTCCAGCGGCATGGTGGAGAAGACCGGCGAGCCGATGCCCAGCGGGTGCACGGCCGAGCAGGGGTCGTGCCGGAAGCCGGGGAGCGTCAGCTCCTCGGTGCGGGCTCCGCCGCCGACGGTGCCGGCGGCCTCGAAGACGGCCACCGAGAAGCCGCGCCGGGCCAGTTCGACGGCAGCCGTGAGCCCGTTGGGGCCCGCTCCCACCACGACCACATCGAAAATCGACGGCACTTGCGACTCCTTCGTCCCTCGGGCGTCTGCGCCCCCAGGATATGGCGCCGGGGCGGGAGCACCCGCCCGGCCGGGCAGGCCCTACGCTCCGCGCAGCAACTCCCGGATGCGGACGGCGGTGGCCTCGTCGCGGCCGACGGCGAACGGCAGCGCGTTGTCCCGGTCCACCCGGAAGGGGACCCCGTCGACGGTGCTCTGCGCGCCGCCCGCCTCCGCGACCAGCAGCAGGCCGGCCGCGTGGTCCCAGGCGGAGGGCCAGGTGAAGGCCAGGCCGTCCATCTCGCCCCGGGCCACCTTCAGGTACTCCAGGCCGGCCGAACCGCAGGGCCGGGGCGCGAGACCGGGCACGTCGAGCCGGGCGAGGAGGCGCTTGTGCTCGTCGGAGGTGTAGAGCGGGTGGGCTATGGCGACGCGCAGATCGGCGCCGGGCTCCGGCAAACCGCTGCTGATCCGGGTGCCGTTGACGTACGCCCCCTGCCCGCGCACGGCGGTCGCCAGCTCATCCAGCGCGGGGGCGAAGGTCCAGGAGGCCAGGATCTCGCCGCGTACGGCGAGCGCGACGAGGGTGCAGAAGGCCGGTTCGCCCGCCACGAACTGGCGCGTGCCGTCGACCGGGTCGACGATCCACACCGGGGCCTCGCCGCGCAGCGCCTCGTACACGGTGGGGTCGGCGTGCACGGCCTCCTCCCCGACCACGGCCGAGCCGGGCAGCAGCCGGGTGAGGGAGGCCGTCAGGTGCTCCTCGGCCTTGCGGTCGGCGACGGTCACCAGGTCGTGCGGTCCGGTCTTCTCGTCGACCTCGTGCTCGGCGAGCTGCCGGAACCTCGGCATGATCTCGACCGCCGCCGCCTTGCGGACGGCCTCTTCCACATCGGACAGGCCCTGGGCCAGGAACTCATCGATCATGCCTCCAGCAAAGCACGCCGGACGGACAAACCCCAGTGCCGGTCCTGGACGGGGGGACGGACAGCGGGTGGCGTGGGGGTGAACCGGGGCGGGCTCGGCTGGGGGGGGGGCGGGGCGGGCTCGGGCGGGGGCGGATCGGCTGGGGTGGGCTCGGCCGGGGCGGGGCTGGGTGGGCTCGGCCGGGGTCCGGCTCAGCCGGCGAGGGGGACCAGGGAGGCGCGGCGGCCCTCCGGGGAGCTCAGCCACTCCAGCTTCTCGGCGGTCCCCGTGCCGGGCAGCGCCGTGTGCAGCACGATCGTCAGGTCGGGGCGGGCGGGCACCCGCAGCTGCGTGGACTCCACGGAGAGCGTGCCGGCCACCGGGTGCTCGATGTCCTTCTGCGTCTGCCCGCCCGGCCGTACGTCGTTGCGGTCCCAGAGGTCGGCGAACTCGGAGCTGGCCTCGCGCGCCTCCGCGATCACCGCCCGGAAGCCGTCGTCGTGCGGCCGCTCCGAGCAGGCGGCCCGGAACTGGGCCACCACCTGGCCGGCGATGTCCTCCCAGCCCTTGGCGCGGGAGCGGTAGATGGGGTCGGTGAAGAAGGTGATCAGGCAGTTCTGGGTGGTCTCGGGGCGCATGCCGAAGACCAGGGCCGCCGCGTCGTTGTAGAGGATGGTGTTCCAGTACGTGTCCATGATGTGCGCGGGGTAGGGCGTCCAGGCGTCGATCAGCCGCTGGAGGCCGGGGCGCATGCCCTCGTCGGCGGGGGCCACTTCGAGGGCGGGCGGGTTGAGGCCGGCGAGCGCGTACAGGTGGCGGCGCTCGGCGCTGGTCAGCTTGAGCACGCGGCCGACGGAGTCCAGGACCTGCCCCGACACGGTGATGTCGCGCCCCTGCTCCAGCCACTGGTACCAGGAGGCTCCGACCCCGGCGAGGACGGCCACCTCCTCGCGGCGCAGCCCGGGGGTCCGGCGGCGGGCCCCGCCGTCGGGGAGTCCGGCCTCGGTGGGGGTGATGCGGGCCCGTCTGCTCATCAGGAACTCGCGCAGCTCCCCGCGCCGGCCCGCGTGGATCGATGTCGAAGTGGCCACGAACTCCCCCTGATGCGCCTGCCTGGTGGTACCGCCAACAGGATAAGTTCCCACTCTGCACGGGCATTCCCGGGCCGCGAGGGTGGTGCCCATGACGACCGACACCCACACCACACCCGCCGCACCGCGGGGCTCCACTTCCCCGGCCGGGCCCGATACGGGCCCCCAGGCCGGGCCCGATACGGGTTCCCCGGCCGGGCCCACGACGGGTTCCGCAGCCGGGCCGGATTCGGGCAGGCTGTCCGGCCGGGCCCGCCTGGTCCTCTTCGTACTCTGCGCGGCCCAGTTCATGGTCGCGCTCGACTTCTCCGTCCTGAACGTGGCGCTGCCCGTGCTCGGCAAGGACCTGGGCCTCAGCCCCTCCGCCCTCCAGTGGGCCATCACCGCGTTCGCACTGCCGTCGGGCGGCTTCCTGCTGCTGTTCGGCCGCATCGCCGACCTCTACGGCCGCAAGAAGCTCTTCCTCACCGGCCTGGCCGTCTTCGGCGCCGCCTCCGTGCTCGCGACGCTGGCCTGGGACCCGGCGTCCTTCCTGACCGGGCGGGCCCTCCAGGGGCTGGGCGCCGCGGTCATCGTCCCGACCGGCATGTCCCTCCTGACGACGACCTTCCCGGAGGGCCCGCAGCGCGACAAGGCGCTCGGCATCTCCGGCACGCTGCTGTCGCTGGGCTTCACGGTCGGCATGGTGCTCGGCGGTGTCATGACCGACACCCTGGGCTGGCGCTCCACGATGGGCCTGCTCGCGGGCGCGGCGCTGCTCGTCCTGGTCCTCGCGCCGGGGCTGCTGCCGGAGTCCCGTACGCCGGAACGGCCGCGCCTGGACGTACCGGGGGCGGTCACGGTCACGGGCGGTCTGCTCGCGCTGATCTACTCCCTCTCGACGGCGGCCCAGCGCGGCTTCGGCGACGCGGACGTCCGGGGCACCCTCATCGCCGGGCTCGTACTGCTCGCCGCGTTCGTGGCGGTGGAGTCGAGGTCCCCGGCGCCGCTGGTCTCGCTGCCGATGCTGAGGCGGCGTACGGTCGCGTGGGGCAACTTCGGCGGCCTGGTGACCTTCTCGATGATGTCCACGGTCGTCTTCGTCCTGACGCTCTACCTCCAGGAGACCCTGGGGCTGTCGTCCTTCCGCACGGGCCTGGTCTTCGGCATCCAGGGCCTCGCGTCAGTCCTGGCCGGCTCCTACGCCCCCCGGATCATCGGCCGCTTCGGCGCCCGCCGCACCCTGATCGCCTCCCTCCTCGGCCAGGGCCTCCTGAGCTCGGCCCTCCTCGGCATCGGCCCGGACTCGGGCGCCCTCCTGGCCACAGTCGCCGTCTCCCTGGCCAGCATGTGCCACCTGGGCGCGATCGTCTCGTACGGCGTGGTCGCCACGAGCGGCGTCCCGAACACGGACCAGGGCCTGGCCACAGGCTTGGTCACCACCACCCAGCAAATCGGCCTCACGATAGGCATCCCCCTCCTGGGCATCCTGGCCACCACGGAACCCACCCTGTACGCAGGCGTCCGCACAGTCCTGACAACGAACGCGGCCATAGTCCTGACGGCAGCCCTCCTCCTCACCCTGACCTTGGGCCGCAAAGAGCCCTGAGCCCCACCGCCCCAACCGCACAAGAGAGCAAGCGGCAACACCTCAATGCCGGTACGGAGGCTCATCCCCGCGTTCGCGGGGAGCCGAGGGTTCTGCTCGGCATGACGACGAACGTTGAGGGTTCATCCCGCGGTCGCGGGGAGCAGTCCCGAGCCGGTCCCCGCCGAAGGGGACCACTGGGGTCATCCCCGCGGTCGCGGGGAGCAGGCAAAAGCCGCCGCGCCGCCGGTCGCCGGACCGGGGTCATCCCCGCGGTCGCGGGGAGCAGACGTGCCTGAGCTACCAGACGCGCACATTGCCGGGGTCATCCGCGCGGTCGCGGGGAGCAGGGGTGCTCGGTCAGCGGCACTGGGCGGGCCGACGGGGTCATCCCCGCGGTCGCGGGGAGCAGGACTGGTACGGCTCGCCGTCCGCACCGGTGGAGGGGCCATCCCCGCGGCCGCGGGGAGCAGCGCCCACCCTCGCGCGCGCGCCTGTCGGCGCAGGGGTCATCCTCGCGGTCGCGGGGAGCAGGGAATGTTCCGGGTCTCCCGTCTCCACCTGAAAGGGTCATCCCCGCGGTCGCGGGGAGCAGAGGTGTCCAGGTAAATGGCGCCGGAGGTATTGGGGGTCATCCCCGCGGTCGCGGGGAGCAGCAGTCCTGCGCTGTTGACGGTGACCGCGAGGACGGGTCATCCCCGCGGTCGCGGGGAGCAGACTGTCTGACCTGGCACTCTATGGTGATCACAAGCCGCTTTGCAGCACTTCTCGAGAATCCGACAATCCGGGCGGAGTGCGCCGAGGAATACGACGGCACCGACTCCCACCTCGCGCCATTGGGCATGCAACATCAGCTGATAGGCATGCCCCGATAGGGCGCGTCGAGATCGGCGCTCGGGCTTCGCTACCGGCGTCGAGGGCACGCCGGTGGAAACACCAGGGCGAGCATGGAATCCGTTCCCCGCATCGCCCAACCCTGAGCGGCAAACGACTCGCGTCCGCTACGCTACCCGCACCTTCACGGTCGACCATTTGAGTCGCCTTGCTCCCTGCCCCGCAGGGATGACCCCCATGCATGCTCGAGTCGATTGTGCTCCCCGCCCCTGCGGGGATGGAGCAGCATCCACCCAATTTCGCAGTACGGCTCACATGATGCTGAACCATGTATGTTCAAGTCGAAACGCCCTGTCGGAAATGCGCCAGTCAGCAAGATCAGGCCGATAAGGTCTCGCACCACGACGCCCAGCCGCTCACGGCACCGGATTAGGCGCCCGAAAGACTCGGGCCGGCTATTTGTGCGACGAAATTACGGCCGGGCCTCACCGTCCCCGAAGGAGCGTGCAAATGAGATTTCCAGCGCACCACCACATCACCGGCAGGCGGCGCCCCCCTCCAGAGCCATCGCCCCCCTTGCTGGTCGCCTTGCTGGCCACCGGGGCCGGGTCTCAGTTGCCCGTGGATGTCGGTGTCCGGCTCGCCGTCGTGATCGTGATCCTGATCTTCGTCGTCCGAGGTTCACTCCGACGAGGGATCGTCTAGAAGCCGCGTTCGCAGCAAGGTAGAGATCGAACAGTTGGCGGGACCCGGTGCTCCGAAAGGGCACCGGGCCCCCGCACCGTTGTGCGCGATGCGGTCTCTGGGGAGGGAACCGATGCTGGACAGCACACTGCCGCACTGGGGGCTGCGGCTCACGGCCGAGGCGCGCAGTGTCTGGGCCAAGCACGACAGGAAGACGGAGAAGTGGCTGCCCTTGTGGCGCCATATGGCCGATGCCGCCGCCATGGCCCGCCGCCTCTGGGACGAGTGGATGCCACGTCAGGTTCGGGAGCTCGTGGCTGACGAATTACCCGGCGGCGACGAGGACGCCCGGGCACTGGCCGTATGGCTCGCCGCCGTTCACGACATCGGCAAGGCCACGCCAGCCTTCGCCTGCCAGGTCGACGTACTGGCCGGCCGCATGAGCGCCCTCGGGCTGGAGATGCCCACGCAGAAGCAGTTCGGGACCGCCCGTAGCCGCGCACCGCACGGCCTGGCCGGGCAAGTCCTCCTGGAGGAGTGGCTGGAGCACCAGGGCTGGCCGCCCCGCAACGTCATGGCCTTCGCCATTCCGGTGGGCGGCCATCACGGAGTGCCTCCCGCGCACGAGCAGATTCACGACCTGCGCCGCCACCCCGAGCTCCTGCGCACGCCGGGGCCCAGCGAACAGCTGTGGCACGCCGTGCAGACCGAGCTCCTGGACACCTGCGCGGATGCATACGCAACACGCGAGCGCCTTGCCCGGTGGCACAACGTCAGGCTGTCGCAGCCCGTCCAGGCCATCCTGTCCGCCCTGGTGATCGTCGCAGACTGGATCGCCAGCAATCCGGATCTCTTCCTCCTCTTCCCGGAGGAGCGGCACCGCGACGACGCCGACCGCATCGAGGCCGCATGGCGCGGCATCGGCCTTCCACGCCCCTGGGCCCCGCACCAACCCGAGGGTTCAGCGGAGCAGTTCTTCGCCGCCCGCTTCGGCCTGCCCTCCGTACGGCCCTTGCAAGCCGAGGCCGTCCAGGCCGCCCGGGAAGCCGACGCGCCCGGCCTGATGATCATCGAGGCGCCGATGGGCGAGGGGAAGACCGAGGCCGCGCTCGCCGTGGCGGAGGTCTTCGCCTCACGGTCCGGGGCCGGAGGGTGTTTCATCGCCCTGCCCACGCGGGCCACGTCGAACGCGATGTACACCCGCGTGCGGCGATGGTTGCAGCGCCTGCCAGGCGAAGTGGATCTGGCGGTGTTCCTCGCCCATGCCAAGGGCTCGCTCAACGACGAGTTCGCGAAGGACCTGCGGGCCGGCGCCCGCACCGTCGCCGCAGTCGACCTGGACGCGGCGCCCGGTGTCACGACCTCGCACCGCGAAGACACCACCGCCGCCTCCGGGCAACTCGTCGCCCATCAATGGCTCAGGGGCCGGAAGAAGGGAATGCTGGCCCCGTTCGTCGTCGGCACCATCGACCAGCTCCTTTTCGCCGGGCTGAAAAGCCGGCACCTCGCGCTCCGGCACCTCGCGCTCGCCGGAAAAGTCGTCGTGATCGACGAGGTCCACGCCTACGACGCCTACATGAACGAGTACTTGGAGCGGGTGCTGTCCTGGCTCGGGGCGTACAAGGTGCCCGTCGTCATGCTGTCCGCCACCCTCCCCTCCGGCCGCCGAAGGCAACTGGCCGACGCCTACGCCGGTGGGACCGGTCCCCGCCCCGAGCTGGAGACCGCCGACGCCTACCCGCTGATCACCATGATCGCCCCCGGCCGGAACTCCGTCGTCCGCACGCCGGAAGCGGCCGCGGACCGCCGTACGGAGGTCGTCGTAGAGCAGCTCGGTGAGGACCTGGGGGTGCTCGCGGACCGGCTGGAGGACGAACTCGTGGGCGGCGGCTGCGCGCTGGTGGTGCGCAACACCGTCGACCGCGTCCTCCAGGCCGCGGAGGTGCTGCGCGAGCGGTTCGGCGCCAAGGCCGTCACCGTGGCCCACTCCCGATTCCTCGACCTGGACCGTGCGCGCAACGACGACCTCCTCGTGCACCGCTTCGGCCCCGAGGGCACGCGGCCGACCGAGCCACACATCGTCGTCGCCAGCCAGGTCGCCGAGTCCTCGCTCGACATCGACTTCGACATCCTGGTCACCGACCTCGCTCCCGTCGACCTCGTCCTCCAGCGCATGGGCCGGCTCCACCGCCACCCACGCGGTCCCGGCCAAGGGGACCGTCCACCCCGCCTCCGGGTGCCGCGATGCCTGATCACGGGCGTGGACTGGGAAGTGGTACCGCCGGCTCCGGTCAGCGGTTCGGTCTCCGTCTACGGGCGGCACGCACTGCTGAGATCTCTGGCCGTGCTGCTCCCGCACGGGAAGGCCCGACCGGTCGTGCTCCCGGACGACATCAGCCCGCTGGTGCAGTCCGCCTACGCCGACCAGCTCACTCCCCCGCGGGAGGAGTGGGCCGAGGCGATGGCAGAGGCGCTCACCGAGCACGGAATCACCGTCGCCAAGCAGCGCCGCGCCGCACAGGTCTTCCGGATCGCCGAAATCCGCAAGCCCGGGCGCTCTCTGGTGGGGTGGATCGACGCCGGTGTGGGCGACGCGGACGACACCCGGGCCGGCCGGGCCCAGGTGCGGGACAGTGACGAGAGCCTGGAAGTCCTCGTCATCCAACGACGGAGTGACGGGACATACGCGACGCTGCCCTGGCTGAACCGAGGACAGGGCGGCCTCGAGGTGACCGTGGACGCGGTGCCGCCCCCGCGGACAGCACGTGCGATCGCGGCGAGCGCCCTCCGTCTCCCCTACCACTTCTCGAAGCCTTGGGTGATCGACCGTGCCATCGAGGAGCTGGAGAGATTCGGTCCCGCGGCTTGGCAGACGGCGGAGTGCCATTGGCTGGCCGGCGAACTGATCCTCGTCCTCGACGAGGACTGCCGGACCCGGCTGGCCGGCTTCGACGTGCACTACAGCGAGGCCGACGGCCTGAGGATCAACCCGGCCGGGGCCCAGGACGTGAGGCTGGTGAAGGGTGTGCCCGGTTTCGACTTGGTCTCCCGCCCGTGGTTGCCCGTCCAGTTGAGCGACGGCACCACCGCGGAGCTCTCCTTGAAGGAGGTCTTCGCGCGGGCCGGCCAGGTACGCCGCCTCGTCGGGGACGTGCCGTCGCAGGAGTTCGCCCTGCTGAGGCTCCTGCTGGCGGTCCTGCACGACGCGGTGGAGGGACCGGAGGACCTTGATTCCTGGCAGGACCTGTACGAGAGCCCCGATCCGTTCGCGGATGTCCCGGCCTACCTCGATCGCCACCGTGACCGGTTCGACCTCCTGCATCCCACCCAGCCGTTCTTCCAAGTGGCCGGTCTGAGGACGCAGAAGGACGAGGTCGCCTCACTCAACCGCATCGTCGCGGACGTCCCCAACGGCGAAGCCTTCTTCACCATGCGCCAACCAGGCGTGGAACGGCTCTCGTTCGCGGAGGCGGCGCGATGGCTCGTACACGCCCACGCCTTCGACACCTCCGGCATCAAATCCGGTGCCGTGGGGGACTCCCGGGTCAAGGGAGGCAAGGGCTATCCACAAGGAGTGGGCTGGGCCGGCAACCTGGGCGGTGTCTTCGTCGAGGGCTACTGCCTCCGCCAGACCCTCCTGCTCAACCTGGTGGCGGCCGACACGACCGCGCTCACCATCGACAAGGACGACACACCGGCCTGGCGCCGGGAGCAGTGCGAGCCGGATGTGCAACAGGGCCTCGCATCACGGCCCACCGGCCCCCGGGACCTGTACACCTGGCAGTCGCGCCGCATCCGGCTGCACCACGACGGTCATGCCGTCCACGGCGTCGTCCTGGCATACGGCGATCCGCTCACGGCGCCCGGCAATCTGCCGTACGAGCCGATGAGCGGCTGGCGCCGCAGCAAGCCCCAGGAGAAGAAGCTGGGCCGCACACCGGTCTACATGCCGCTCGAACACGATCCGACCCGCGCGGCATGGCGCGGCCTCGACTCGCTGCTCACGTCCGAAGCGCAGGAAGGGACAGGGGCGAGGCATGAGGCCCCGGCACGCGTACGGGCAGGGATCCTGAAATGGATCTCCGAGCTGGCCAATGAACGTCTGCTGCCCGAGCACATGCTCATCAGACCCCGCCTGATCGGCGCGAGATACGGCACCCAGCAGTCCGTCATCGACGAGGTCGTCGACGACAGCCTCACGATGCAGGTCATCCTGCTGCACGAACAGGACCGGCGGTACGCGACCACCGCCCGGCAGGCGGTCAAGGACAGCACCGACGGGGTCAATGCCCTGGGCGACCTGGCCGCCGACCTGGCCAGAGCAGCGGGCCGAGATCCCGAGGCACCGCGTGAGACGGCCAGGGATCTGGGCTTCGGCGTGCTGGACGGCCCGTACCGGCAGTGGCTGGCCGACCTCGGCACCGCACTCGATCCCGAAGTGGCCCGCAGGGCATGGCAGGCGACGGCCCACCGGATCCTGTGGGAAGCGGCCGACCGGCAGTGGGCCGGCGCCGCGGGTGCGGCCGGCTGGCTGGACAGCGCCGCCGCCGAGCGGGTCTTCCACGCGCGGCTCAACCGGACGTTTCCGCTGCGCCACGCCCCCGTACCGGATCAGGAAGCGGCCGACATCAGCGAGGGAGTATCCCCATGACCGACACCGCGCCGACGATCCCGGCGCCCGCCGCGTCACGGGAGGTGCCGCAGGCTCCGGTGAAGGAGCCCGGTCCGCTCCGTCGGGCCGTCAGCGAGCACATCCACACCCTGCAGACCGGATACTTCGCGGACCGCCCCCATGCCGTGCAGACGCTGGCGCGCCTGCGGCGGGGCGTGGGCCGTCAGCCGACGCAGACACCCGACCTCTGGGGGCTGGTGGGCGTCGAGGGCTTTTATGCGGCGTACCTCGCCCAGCGGGGACGGCCCGCTGGGGACGCCGAGGCGCTGCGGGCCGAGCGCGCCGCGCATGTCGCCGTCACGCTGTGGGCCGTGCACCAGCAGTCGAACCGGTCGAAGCGGATGCATGTGGCCGGCGGACCGTCGGTGGGAACGGCCGTGCGCCGGTTGATGTCGGGGACCGATGCGGACGATCCGGTCCGCAAGAGGTTCGTCCGCGCGGGGACATCCAGCACCTTCGATGTGCTGGCCCAGCGGCTGAGGGAACTGGTCGCGCTGATGCGTACGGCGGAGGTCCCCCTCGACTACGGGCTGCTGGCCGAGCAGCTCGACCAGTGGCAGCGGCCGGGCGGCACCGGCCGGGTCCGCCAGGCATGGGGACGCAGCTTCCACGCCTACCGTCCCCCGGCTCCGGCTCCGGCTCCGGCTCACGGAACGGCGCAGGACGGGCAGGACCTGCAGGCCGGAGACGCTTTCGCCGCGCGGCTTGAGACCGCGACGACCGAGATGAGGGAAAACGAGTGAGCCGCACCATCCTCGACGTGCATGTCCTGCAGACCGTGCCGCCGAGCAATATCAACCGGGACGACACCGGGGCCCCCAAGAGCGCCGTCTACGGTGGGGTGCGCCGCTCCCGGGTCTCCAGCCAGGCGTGGAAGCGAGCCACCCGGAAGGCGTTCGAGGACCTGCTCGACCCGGCCGAGCTGGGAGTCCGTACGAAGAAGGTCGTCGACGCGCTGGCGGCGCGGGTCGGGGCGCTCGAACCGTCGCTGGTGCCCGAGCAGGTATGGCCCATGGCAGCCGAGCTGGTCCAGGCGGCGACCGGCGCGAAGATCGAGACGCCCGTCCGGAAGTCCGGCGGGAAGGATGCCCAGGACGCGGAGGCCCAGGAGCCCCAGTCCCCTCAGTCCTCCTACCTGCTCTTCCTGAGCTCCCACCAGCTGGACGGGCTGGCGAAGCTGGTGGTCGAGGGCATCGGCAAGGGGGCCGAGCCCAAGGTGTTCGTGAAGGACAGGGAGATCAAGGCGCGGGCCAAGCACCTGGCCGCCACCCGCCACTCGGTCGACATCGCGCTCTTCGGCCGCATGGTGGCGGACGCCGCCGACATCAACGTCGACGCCGCGGCCCAGGTCGCCCACGCGCTCAGCGTGCACGCCGTGGACCTGGAGTCGGACTATTTCACCGCCGTGGACGATCGGAACACCACCGCGGAGCCCGGCGCGGGGATGATCGGCACGGTCGACTTCAACTCGGCCACGCTGTACCGCTACGCCGCGGTGGACGTCGACCTGCTCGCACGGAACCTCGACGCCGGCCTCGCGGACGGGGAACGCTCCGGCGAACCGGTGCGCAGGGCGGTGGAGGCGTTCGTCGAGGGCTTCGTGATGTCGATGCCCACCGGCAAGGCCAACACCTTCGGCAACCACACCGTCCCGGACGCCGTGATCGTCAAGCTGCGGTCCTCCCGCCCGGTCAGCTTCGTGGGGGCCTTCGAGAAGCCGGTTGCGCAGCAGGAGACCGGCGAGGGGCATGTCCGCGCGGCCTGCCAGGCGCTGGCGGACCACATCCCGGCGGTCGAGAAGACCTTCGGCGCCACCGCCGACCGCACCTGGATCCTGCGCGTCGGCGAGCCCACGGCCGCCCTGGCCCCGCTCGGGGCTTCCGTCGACCTTGGGCCCCTGGTCACGGAGGTGGGCGAGGCCGTCACCGAACGCCTGAGGAAGAGGGCATGACCAGCGCCCTGGCCCTGCGCCTGGCCGGCCCCCTGCAATCGTGGGGAGCCTCGGCCCGGTTCACCCGGCGCACCACCGAGACCGCCCCCACCAAGAGCGGCGTGATCGGCCTTCTCGCCGCCGCCCTCGGGCGGGACCGCGGCGCGGACCTCACCGACCTGGCCGCACTGCGGTTCGCCGTACGAATCGACCAGCCGGGCACCCGTCTGCGGGACTTCCAGACCGCCCATCACGCCGACACCGACAAGGCGATGCCGGTGTCGCAGCGCTTCTACCTGGCCGACGCCGTGTTCGTCGCCGCGGTCGCGGGCGAGGACGCCCTGATCCGGGCGCTGCACGCCGCCGTACGGTCACCCGTCTACCTCCCCTACCTCGGCAGACGCTCGTGCCCGCCGCAGGGGCCCGTGGACCTCGGCCTCCGGGATGCCGGTGATCCGGTCGAGGCCCTGAGGGCGGAGGAGTGGCAGGCGTCCGACTGGTACCGCGAACAGCGCCGCCACGACGAGACGGTCACCCTGACCATCCTCGGCGAGGGCACGGCCGGCGATCGCGCCGGGGACACGCTCAGGGACCAGCCGGTCAGCTTCGACCCGCGCCACCGCCGCTACGCCCTGCGCAGTGTGGTCGCCACCTCGGTCGATGTGCCCAACCCGTTGTTCCGCGCGCCCGGCCGAATCCGGCACAGCCCTGTTCCCGTACCCCGGCACGAGCCCGAGGCTCTGCTGTCCCGGATGGACGGTCCCTGATGCATCTGACCCGCTTCCGATTCAACACCGCGCGGCTCGGGGCCCGTAGCCTCCTCGCCTCGCCCCAGCGTCTGCACGCCGCCGTGATGTCCTCCTTCCCCGGGGTACTGCCCACCGACGCCGACCCGCCGCGGACCCTGTGGCGGCTCGACCGGAACGCCAAGGCGGAGGCACTGCTGTACATCGTCAGCCCGGAACGCCCCGACCTCACGCACCTGGTGGAGCAGGCCGGCTGGCCCACGACGGCCGCGTGGCAGACCTACGACTACGGGACCTTCCTCGCCGGGCTCCGCACCGGCGACACCTGGGCCTTCCGCCTCACCGCCAACCCGGTCCACCACATCCGGCGTAAGGAGGGCGAACCCACCAAGCGGACCGCGCATGTGACACCCCGGCACCAGAGGGGGTGGCTGCTCGACCGGCAGGAGGGCGGCGGATTCCGGATCCTGGACACGCCTCCGGAGCGACGGCGCCTGCCGGAGGGTGACGAGTACCAGCTGGCGGTACGCGACGAACGCAGGCACCACTTCGAGAAGTCCGGCCCCCGGGGCGGCGCGGGGCAGCGGGTCCCGCTCGTCGCCGTCACCTTCGACGGCCGTCTGGAGGTCACCGACGCCGACGCTCTCCGGCGCACCCTGACCCTGGGCCTCGGCAAGGCGAAGGCGTACGGATGCGGCCTGATGACCCTCGCCAAGGCCGGGTGAGGCGATGCCCAGCAGTGTCAGCCAACGCCGCGCGGTCTCCCCGCGCGAGCTCACCCGTGTCGCGGAACGCATCTCCTTCCTCTACCTGGAGCGGTGCACCGTCCACCGCGAGGACAACGCGATCACCGCCGAGGACGCGGACGGGACCACCCACATCCCGTCGGCGACGATCGGAACCCTTCTCCTCGGGCCGGGCACCCGCATCACCCACCAGGCGATGAGCGTGCTCGGGGAATGCGGGGCGGGCGTCGTATGGGTGGGTGAGCAGGGCGTCCGGTACTACGCCGGTGGCCGCTCCCTCAACCGCTCTTCGGGGCTCGTGGAGGCGCAGGCCACCCTGTGGGCGAACCGGCGGAGCCGTCTGGAGGTGGCGCGGGCGATGTACCGGCTGCGCTTCCCGGAGGACGATCCGGCCGGGTTCACGCGGCAGGAGCTGCTCGGGCACGAGGGCCGCCGCGTCAAGGACTGCTATCGGGACGAGGCGCGGCGTACGGGAGTGCCGTGGCGGGGCCGACAGTACGTCCCGGGGGACTTCGCGGCGGGCGACGCCCCGAACCAGGGGGTGACGGCGGCCGCCCAGTGCATGTACGGGATCGCGCACGCGGTCGTCGCGGCGCTGGGCTGCTCCCCCGGCCTCGGCTTCGTGCACTCCGGCCACGAGCTGTCGTTCGTCCTGGACGTGGCCGATCTGTACAAGACGGAGATCGGCATTCCCGTGGCTTTCGACGTGGCGGCCGAGAGCGGCGAGGACGTGGGTGCGCGGACGCGGCGCGCGCTGCGGGACCGGATCAACCGGGGCCGGCTGCTGGACCGCTGCGTCGACGACATCAAGCATCTGCTCGCGCCGGGCCTACGCGACACCGGGACGCCGCCGCCCCCCGACCCCGCCGACCCCCAGGACCGGGTCACCCTCCACTCCGACCGCGAGGCGACCGTCCCTGCGGGCCGCAACTACTACGCGGAGGAGATGACCTGGTAGTGACAGTAATCGTCCTGACCCAGTGCCCGGTGGGACTGCGAGGCTTCCTGACCCGGTGGCTGCTCGAAATCTCCCCGGGGGTCTTCATCGGGGGCCCCTCGGCGCGGATCCGCGAGGTGCTGTGGGCGGAGGTACGCCAGTACGCGGGCAACGGCCGAGCGCTGCTGGCGTACAGCACGGACAACGAACAGGGCTTCACGTTCGCCACCCACGACCACAAATGGCACCCGACGGACCGCGAGGGCGTCACCCTGATCCACCGCCCGAACCCCCACCCCTCCGCGCCCCCACCCACCACTCCAGGCTGGAGCAAGGCATCAAAGCGCCGCCGCTTCGGAACCCGCTAAGAGCCGATACCCCCCAAATGCCCGACTCACAGCAAGTCACGCACAGCGGACGCCCCCCCCGCCCTAAACCCCCAGCCCAGCCAGCCTGCTCCCCGCGCGTGCGGGGATGTTCCCCCGTTCCACGACATCGCCGCGGCGATGGCGACCTGTCTCCCCGCGCGTGCGGGGATGTTCCCCGGTCGGCGTGGCGGACCGACAGCCAGCACGCCTGCTCCCCGCGCGTGCGGGGATGCTCACGTGTACGCGAAGTACGCAGCCTGTACCGCGCGCTCGGCTGGAGCCGGCTCAAGGACGGGGCGGGCGTTTACGACAACATCTACAAGAAGCTCCGCAGCAGCATGGTGTGGCGCTCACTGGCCACCTCCCACAACCCGGACCTGTACCTCTGCAACACCGACGCCGCGGACGTCCTGCCGGCGGTCATCGCCGAGGCTCTGATCTGCAACCGGCCGGGCCTGCTGGAGATCCTTCCCGCTCTGCCCGAGCAGCTCGTACGGGGCCGCAACCGGGTGCTCGTGGCAAGCCTCGCATGGGACACCGCGCGCGCAGCGCCATCGTCACCCTCGTCTCGGATGTCACGCAGACCCTCACCTTCGTCTGCCGCCGAGGCATCGCCTCACTGTCGTCCTCGGCGCCCATGCTCACTGCGGGAGTCCGTACCCGTATCGGTGTCGGCCTGCTCACCGGCGACTCCCGCTTGATCAACCGGGCCAGCGGCAAGGTGCTCGACGTGGCGGACGGATCCACGGCGAACGGGGCTCCGGTCATCCGGCGGACCTGTGGCCCCCGGCACGTCGTGACTCCGCCACCCGGGCCCCCGGCGCCCACGGTGGAAGCCGTGGGCGGCGGCGGGTGGGGTCAGGAGTTGGTCGTGGGGATGATCTCGGAGCCGTAGGCGTCGATGGTGGATTCTCTCGCGTCGTGCATGGCGTAGACCGCGAACTGGTCCACGCCCAGGTCGCGCAGGTGGCGGAGTTTTTCGATGTGGGCCTCCGGTGGGCCCAGGAGGCAGAAGCGGTCGACGATCTCGTCCGGGACGAAGGCGGTGTCGGGGTTTCCGGCGCGGCCGTGGTGGCTGTAGTCGTAGCCCTGGCGGGCCTTGATGTACTCGGTGAGTTCGTCGGGGACCATGCCCGAGTGCTCCCCGTAGCGGGAGACGAGGTCGGCGACGTGGTTGCCGACCATGCCGCCGAACCAGCGGCACTGGTCGCGGGCGTGGGCCAGGGCGGATGCCGAGTCGTCGGCCGTGACGTACGCCGGGGCGGCCACGCAGATGGTGAGGGAGGCCGGGTCGCGGCCCGCCTCGGCGGCGGCGTCCCGGACCGCCTTGATCATCCACTCGGTGAGGAAGGGGTCCGCGAGCTGGAGGATGAACCCGTCCGCCTTCTGGCCGGTGAGGGCGAGCGCCTTCGGCCCGTACGCCGCCATCCAGACGGGCAGCCGCCCGTCCTTGATCCACGGGATGCGGAGCGGTTTGCCGTCCACGACCGCCTCGCGGCCCTCCGCCAGGTCGCGGATCACCTCGATGGCCTCGCCGAGGCGGGCCAGGGTGTTCGGGGCGCGGCCCGCGACCCGCATCGCGGAGTCGCCGCGGCCGATGCCGCAGACGGTGCGGTTGCCGTACATGTCGTTGAGGGTGGCGAAGGTGGAGGCGGTGACCTCCCAGGTGCGGGTGCCGGGGTTGGTCACCATCGGGCCGATGACCAGCTTCTGCGTGTGCGCGAGGATCTGGCTGTAGATGACGAACGGTTCCTGCCAGAGCACCGCCGAGTCGAAGGTCCAGCCGTAGCGGAAGCCGTTGCGCTCGGCGCGCTTCATGAGGCTGATGACGTGGGAGGCGGGCGGGTCGGTCTGCAGGACAAGTCCGAAGTCCAAGGGGTGGCCTCCTAGTTCAGGTACTGGCAGGTGGAGCGGTGGACGAAGGCGCCGTGGCCGGCCCGTCCGGTGTACTCGCGCCGGTCGATGACGAGTTCGCCGCGCGAGAGCACGGTGTCGACGCGTCCGGTGATCCGCCTGCCCTCGTACGCCGAGTAGTCCACGTTCATGTGGTGCGTCTCGGCGGAGATGACCTGCTCGGCGTGCGGATCGTAGAGGACGATGTCGGCGTCGGAGCCGGGTGCGATGGTGCCCTTGCGGGGGTAGAGGCCGAACATCCGGGCCGGGGTCGCGCAGGCGATCTCGATCCAGCGGCGGCGGCTGATGTGCCCGTCGAGCACGGCCTGGTGGAGGAGGTCCATACGGTTCTCCACGCCCGGCAGACCGTTGGGGATCTTGGAGAAGTCCCCGCGGCCCAGTTCCTTCTGGCCGCGGAAGCAGAACGGGCAGTGGTCGGTGGAGACCACCTGGAGGTCGTTCGTCCGCAGCCCCCGCCACAGCGCCGCCTGGTGCTCGCGGGGCCGCAGCGGTGTGGAGCAGACGTACTTGGCGCCCTGGAAGTCCGGCTCCGCCAGGTTGTCGGTGGACAGGAAGAGGTACTGCGGGCAGGTCTCCCCGAAGACCGGGAGCCCCTTGTCGCGGGCCGCCGCCAGCTCGGCCACGGCCTCCTCCGCCGATACGTGGACCACGTACAGCGGGGCTCCGGCCACCCGGGCGAGCTGGATCGCGCGGTGGGTGGCCTCGGCCTCCAGGAGCACCTTGCGGACCTCGCCGTGGTGGCGGGGGTCGGTCTCGCCGCGGGCCAGGGCCTGCTCGATGAGGACGTCGATCGCGATGCCGTTCTCGGCGTGCATCATGATCAGGCCGCCGTTGCCGGAGGCCCGCTGCATCGCGCGCAGGATCTGGCCGTCGTCGGAGTAGAAGACCCCCGGGTAGGCCATGAACAGCTTGAACGAGCTGACGCCCTCCTCGACGAGCCCGTCCATCTCCTTGAGGGTGTGCTCGTTGACGTCCGACACGATCATGTGGAAGGCGTAGTCGATGGCGCACTGGCCGTCGGCCTTGCCGTACCAGGTGTCCAGGCCGGCGCGGAGCGACTGGCCCTGCGACTGGACCGCGAAGTCGACGATCGTGGTCGTTCCGCCCCAGGCGGCGGCCCGGGTGCCGGTCTCGAAGGTGTCGGAGGCGGAGGTCCCGCCGAAGGGCAGCTCCATATGGGTGTGCGCGTCGACCCCGCCCGGGATGACGTACTTGCCGGTGGCGTCAAGGGTGCGGTCGGCGGTCCACGCCTCGGCGGCGGCGGAGCCGTGGGCGGCCAGGGCGGCGACGCGGCCGTCCTCGATCAGGACGTCCGCGTGGATCTCGTCGGCGGCGGTGACGACCAGGCCACCGCTGATCAGGGTGCGGATGCTCATCGGGTTCCCCCTACTCGATGCCGTGCAGGGCCTGTTCGAGGATCTCGGCGCCCTCTTCCGCCTCGGCGACGGTGAGGGAGAGCGGCGGCGCGATGCGCAGCACGCTGGTGTTGTGGCCACCGCCCTTGCCGATGAGCAGGCCGCCCGCGCGGGCCGCCTCCAGCACGGCCGCGGCCGCGTCCGGATCGGCCTGGTCGGTGCCGGGCTTCGTCAGTTCCAGGCCGGCCATCAGGCCCCGGCCGCGGACCTCCCGTACGGCGGGCACGGTGGCGGCGATGCCGCGCAGCCGCTCCAGGAGCAGGCCGCCGACGCGGCGGGCGTTGCCCTGGAGGTCGTGTTCCAGCAGGTACGCGAGGTTGGCGACGCCGGCGGCCATGGTGACGGGCGAGCCGCCGAAGGTGGAGATGGAGTTGGAGTCCAGGCAGTTCATCACCTCGGCGCGGGCGACGACCCCGCCGATGGACATGCCGTTGCCGATGCCCTTGGCGAAGGTGAGGATGTCCGGCGGCCCGTTCTGGGCGTGGGCCTGCCAGCCCCAGAAGTGCTCGCCGGTGCGGCCCCAGCCGGTCTGGACCTCGTCGCTGATCCAGAGGATGCCGTGCCGGTCCAGCACCTCGCGGAAGGCTCCGTAGAGGCCGTCGGGCGGGGAGGTGAAGCCGCCGACGCCCTGGACGGGTTCGGCGATGAGGGCGGCCACTCCCCCGCGGGCCTGTCCGAGTACGTCCTCCAGGTCCGCGACGGCGGCGGCGGTGAAGGCGGTGTCGTCGAGGTGGGCGAGGGGGCCGCGGCCGCGGACGGCGCCGTGCACGTAGTAGGTCTGGAGGGGGGACAGGCTGGTCGGGGACCAGCCGCGGTTGCCGGTGATGGAGACGGTGGAGAAGGACCGGCCGTGGTAGCTGTTGCGCATCGCCAGGATCTGGTTGGAGCGGCGGTACGTCGTGGCGAGCAGCAGGGCGGTGTCGTTGGCCTCGGTGCCGGAGGTGGTGAAGAAGACGCGGGCGTCGGGGATGCCGGAGAGGGCGGCGATCCGTTCGGCCAGCTCGATCATCGGCCGGTTGAGGTAGAGGGTGGAGGAGTGGATGATCCGTCCGGCCTGCTCGGAGACGGCCTTGGTGACCTCGGGCAGGGCGTGGGCGGTCATGGTGGTGAGGATGCCGCCGAAGAAGTCGAGGTAGCGGTTGCCGTCGGCGTCCCAGACGTGGCGGCCCTCGCCGTGGGTGAGCTCGATGGGGTGCTTGTAGTACAGCGCGAGCCAGTCGGGCAGGACGGTGCGGTGGCGGCTGTGGAGCGGGGTGGGGTCGGTCACGGCTGTACGAGCCCTCCGTAGGCGTCGGGACGGCGGTCGCGGTAGAAGGCCCACTGGTCGCGGACCTCCTTGATCAGGTCGAAGTCGAGGTCGCGGACGACCAGTTCCTCCTCCTTGTCGCTGGCGACGTCCCCGACGAAGCGGCCGCGCGGGTCGACGAAGTAGCTGGTGCCGTAGAAGTCGTTGTCGCCGTACTCCTCCTGGCCGATGCGGTTGATCGCGGCGATGAAGTACTCGTTGGCGACGGCCGCGGCGGGCTGCTCCAGCTGCCAGAGGTAGGCGGAGAGGCCGCGGTGGGTGGCGGAGGGGTTGTAGACCAGCTGGGCGCCGGCGAGGCCGAGTTGGCGCCAGCCCTCGGGGAAGTGGCGGTCGTAGCAGATATAGACGCCGATGCGGCCGACGGCGGTGTCGAAGACGGGCCAGCCGAGGTTGCCCGGGCGGAAGTAGTACTTCTCCCAGAAGCCTTTGACCTGGGGGATGTGGTGCTTGCGGTACTTGCCGAGGTAGCTGCCGTCGGCGTCGATGACGGCGGCGGTGTTGTAGTAGAAGCCCTCGCTCTCCAGCTCGAAGACGGGGACGACGATGACCATGCCGGTCTCGCGGGCGAGGTCCTGCATACGGCGGACGGTGGGGCCGTCGGGGACGGCTTCGGCCCAGCGGTAGTGCTCGGGCTCCTGGACCTGGCAGAAGTAGGGGGCGTTGAACACCTCCTGGAAGCCGATGACCTTCGCGCCTTCGGCGGCGGCGCGGCGGGCGTACTCCTCATGCTTGGTGATCATCGATTCGGTGTCTCCGGTCCAGGTGGCCTGGACCAGCGCGGCGCGGACGACTTGGGCCATGAGCTGCTCCTCGCGACGGGAACGCCGGTTCTACGCACGTAGACGGTGTGCGTAGGGAGTAGAACGTAGGCCGCGGTGAGGTGTGGGGCAAGAGCGCCGTGCGCGGTTGGAGTAGTCGATCACGTTACGTCGCTACGCGGTCGGATGCGGTCAGGAGACGGGCGGTTTGCGGCGCGGCGCTGCGGGGGCGGGGGGTGCGGAGGGGTCTGGTGGGGTCTGGCGGGGCCTCAGGCCGCGCCGATGCCGGCGACGCGGAGGGCGTGGATGAGGTCCCGGTGGCGGTGGTGGGAGCCGGGCTGGGCCTGGGCGGCGCGGAGCAGGCGCGGGGCGAACCACCGGGGGTCCTGGCCGGCCAGGGCGGCGGCCTCCTCGGCGGTACGGACCCGGACGAACGCGGCGAGCAGGGCGTCGACCTCGCGGGCGCGGCCGGCGGCGTCGAGGGCGAGGGCGGCGACGGCCACCTCGGCGGCGGGCCGGGCCACGCCCTGGCGCAGCAGAGCGTCGCAGTCGGCCTCGCGGCCGGCCTCGGCGAGGGCGGCGGCGGCCGCGGCGAACTGGCGGGAGGGCAGGGAGGCGGCCTCCCAGAGCAGGGTCGCCCAGTCGGCGGCTAGCCCGGCGCGGCCCAACTCCTCCGCGAGCAGCGGCAACTCCCCCGCGGGCCGCGCGGCGGCCTCACAGATCACCCCATGCGCCTCCCCACTCCGCCCCTGCGCCCGGAGGGCGCTGAGCAGGTGGGCGATGCCGGTCCCGCTACGGGCCGCCGGGGACGGCGCCGGGCCGGCCCCCTGGCCGCCGGGCGCCCCGTCCCGGGCACCGTGCGGACCGGCCGCTCCGAAGTCGGCGCGGCGCGGGTCCGCTTCGGCGGGAACTCCCGCTGCGGGAGCATGCCCGGCGGTGCCGACACCGCGCGGGCCCGCCCCGCCACCGTCGCCGTACCACCGGGCCTGGCCATCGCCGGGGGCACCGCGGCGGGGATCCGGGTCGCCGGGGACCCCGGGCCCGGGGTCGGTCCACCCGACGCGGGCGGGGCGCGGGGCCGCCTCGTCAGCGCCCCCGGGCCCGGGGATGCGCGGGCTGTACTCGCCAGGCACACCCGCCCACTGGGCCGACACGTCGACGGCGCGGCGGGAATCCAGGGTGCCGGGGACCCCGGGCCCGGGGGTGGGTACCCCGAAGTCGGCGGTCTGCGGGGTCGGTTCGCCAGGGGCCGTGGTGGGCTGAGGCGGACCGTAGCGGGCGCCTCGGGGGGCGGGGGCCGGCGGTGTCGTGGCCTCTTCGAGGCCGGGCGGCAGGGCGAAGCCCGGCGCCTGCGGCGCCACCGCCCCGGCGTACCGGGCCCCGCCACCCCGCCGCGCCCCGCGCAACCACCGCCCCTCGGCCCGCCCGACGGGCGCCAGCCCGTCAGCCTGCCGCGGGCTGTCGGCTACCGGTGTGGCCTCGTCGTGCGCGTGGTCCTGCCGCACCCGGGGGTCTGCGGCCGACTCCGGGCCCTCGCCGAGCGGCCCGTCCGGCTCGTGGGCGTAGTCCTGCCGCACCTCGGGGCCTGCGGCTGGCTCTGTATCTCCCCCGGCCCACCCAGCAGAGCGGGGTGTCTGGCTTCGTTGCGTAACTCCCCCGGTCCACCCGTCCGGCGCCCCGGCCTGCCGGTCCGGCTGCGGGCTCTCCCCGGGGGGCGCCGGCGGCGGAGTCGTCAAAGAGGTCAGGCGGGCCGTCAGGTCCTCGTGGCGGGAAGTGGCTCGGGTGATGTCGTCCTGGGTCCAGGAGAGTTCGTGGGTGAGGGCGGTGGTGGCCGGGTCGTCCGTGGGGGCCGTCAGGCGGGTGGTCAGGGTGCGGAGGGCCGCTTCGGATGCGGCGCGCTGGGCCGCCGTCGCCGACAGCAGGGCGCGGAGTTCGGCCTCGCCGCCCGGGAGGCGGTCCCAGGCGGCGACCGCCGCGGCCCGCAGCCGCGCCGCGTATACGGTCTCCCGCGCCGCCGGCTCCGCGCCCCGCAGCCCCGCCAGGTCCCGCAGCAGGGATTCCACCACGTCCCACGGCGGTATCGCCGCCCCCTCCAGGCAGGCCCGCAGGCCCTCCGGGTCCCGGCGCAGGAACTCCCCGTACCAGCCCGCTCCGGGATCCAGCCGCTGCGTCAAGCCCCGTAAGTATCCGGAGAGTTGACTGATCGCCAGTGAAGTCACGGTCTCCATGCCCGCATTGGACCGCACCCGTGTTACAGCTGGACTACGGGAATCTCAAAGCTTGACGGCGATCGCGGTGTGCGGCCGCTTCCCGCGCCGGGCCAGCGTGGCCGGTACGTCCACCAACCAGTACTGCCACGTGTACTTCCGCGACATCAGCTTGCGGACCCGCCGCAGCCCCGCCTCGTCGAGCAGCCGGGCCTGCCCCTCGGCCGTCTCCACACCCTCCGCGATCCGCCCCCGTACGTCGCAGGGGGCCACCCGCACCCGCCCGTCGTTGCGGATCCGCTTGACCTTCCACGTGTCCGTGCGCGTCCACACGTACAGCTCGCCCCCGTCGGCCACCGCCCAGACCGGCGTGGCGACGGGCGTGCCGTCCTTGCGGAAGGTGGTGAGGCTGATGTACCGGGCTCTGCCGAGCTCCTCGATGTCCATGGCCCGACCCTACGGCCCCAGTCCGCCGGGATCACCCCGTACGCCGGAGCTCGCGGCCGGACCCCGGCGCTCCGGGCCCGCCCCGCCCGAGGCGTCCCGGCCGTCGGGCACGGCGCAGGCGGCGAGCAGCAGCCCGCCCGCGAGCAGCGCCCCGACGAGGCAGAGGCCCACGCGCTCGGACGCGTTCTCGGACGGGTTCGGGGAGGGGGCCAGGGAGGGGCGCAGGGACGGGTTCAGGGACGGGTGCAGGGGTGGATTCGCAAGGGGCACCCGTCACGCATGCCCCGCCGCCCGCGTCCCGCAACCCCTGTTGCGCCGTTCGGCCCAGGGACCAGACCCCAGAAACCAGACCCCAGAGACCAGACCTCAGCGATCAGGCCCCAGCGATCAGGCCGCCACCACCGCGCAGCGCCGCAGCAGGTCGTCCAGCGAGAGGCCCAGCGTGTCGGCCAGCGCCGCGATGGTGAAGAAGGCGGGCGTGGGCGCCCGGCCCGTCTCGATCTTGCGCAGGGTCTCCGCGGAGAGCCCCGCGCCCGCCGCGACCTCGACCATGCTGCGGCCACCGCGTGCCGCGCGCAGCAGCGCGCCCAGCCGCTCGCCGCGCTCGCGCTCTTCGGGGGTGAGGGGGGTTCGGACCATGCCGCCATCCTACCCCGGCCCCCAATAACTATCCCGTTATTTTTATACCGGTATAGTTATTGGCATGGTGAAGCTGAAAACAGACCAAGAGATCGACGAGATGCGCGCCGCGGGCCGGGTCGTCGCCCGGACCCTGGCCGCCGTACGCGAGGCCGCCCACGTAGGGGTGTCCCTGCGGGAGCTGGACGGCGTGGCCCGCGCCGTGCTCCGCGAGGCGGGCGCGGGCTCGCCCTTCCTCGGCTACCGGCCCTCCTTCGCGCCCGTGCCCTTCCCCGCCGTCGTCTGCGCCTCGGTCAACGACGCCATCGTGCACGGCATCCCCGACGACTACCGGCTGCGCGACGGCGACCTCGTCAGCATCGACTGCGGGGCCACGCTCCGCGGCTGGGCCGGGGACGCCGCCGTCAGCTTCACCGTCGGCCGCCCCCGCCCCGCCGACCTGCGGCTCATCGCCACCGCCGAGGCCGCCCTGGCCGCCGGGATCGCCGCCGCCGTGCCCGGCAACCGCATCGGGGACATCGCCCACGCGGTCGGTACGGTGTGCCGCGCCGCCGGCTACGGCGTACCCGACGGCTTCGGCGGCCACGGCATCGGCCGCAGCATGCACGAGGACCCGGGCGTGCCGAACGAGGGCCCGCCGGGGCGCGGGATGAAGCTGCGCCCCGGCATGGTCCTCGCCATCGAGCCGATGCTGACCGCGGGCGGCGGGGACGACTACTCCTGCGACGCCGACGGCTGGACCCTGCGCACCACCGACGGCAGCCGCGCCGCCCACGCGGAGCACACGGTCGCGATCACCGCCGCAGGACCACGCATCCTCACCACCCTGTAGAGCCCATGCGCTACGGCTTCCCGTGCGGCCGGACCACCATCGCCGAGCCGCCGCCCCGCCGGGAGGTCTCGGCCGCCGCCAGCCAGCGGCCGTCCGGCAACCGCTGCACACCGGTCGCGGCGCCGATCTCCGGGTTCTGCCGGAAGCCCTGCCCCAGCGCCTCCAGCTCGGCGCGCAGCGGGCTGTTCCACAGGCCCGGCTCCAGTTCGGTGGTGGTCTGGTTGCGCTGGCTGGCGCGGGGTGCGGCGATCGCGTCGACCAGCGGCAGGCCCCGGTCCAGGTGGCCGGTCAGGGTCTGCAGGACGGTGGTGATGATGGTGGCGCCGCCCGGGGAGCCCACCGCGAGCACCGGACGGCCGTCCTCCAGCACGATCGTCGGGGACATCGAGGAGCGGGGCCGCTTGCGCGGACCGGGCAGGTTCGGGTCCGGGACGCCCGGCGCGGCGGGGGCGAAGGAGAAGTCCGTCAGCTCGTTGTTGAGGAGGAAGCCGCGGCCGGGGACGGTGATCGCGCTGCCGCCCGTGGACTCGATGGTGAGGGTGTAGGAGACCACGTTGCCCCAGCGGTCCGCGACCGTCAGGTGGGTGGTGTTCTCCCCCTCGTAGGTGGTCGGGGCCGCCTGCCCGGTGGTGGCGCAGGGCTTCGGGTCGCGCGGGTCGCCGGGGGCGAGCGGGCTGGTCAGCGTACGGTCCGGGCGGATCAGGCAGCCGCGCGCGTCGGCGAAGCGCTGCGTGAGCAGTTCGCGGGTCGGCACGTCCACGGCGGCCGGGTCGCCCACCCAGCGGCCCCGGTCGGCGAAGGAGATCCGGGACGCCTCGATGAAGCGGTGCAGGTACTGCGTCTCGGAGAGCCGGGAGAGGTCGGTGCGCTCCAGGATGTTCAGCGCCTCGCCGACGGTGGTGCCGCCGGAGGAGGAGGGCGCCATGCCGTAGACGTCGAGGCCGCGGTAGCGCACCCGGGTCGGGTCCTGCCGTTTCGTGGCGTACGCGCGCAGGTCCGCGGTGGTCAGATCGCCCGGCCGGACCTTGCGGGTGGCCGCCGGGTCCACCGGGGGTGTGCGGACGGCCCGGACGATGTCCTCGGCGAGCGGGCCGCGGTAGAGGGCGCCGGTGCCCTTGCGGGCGAGTTCGGCGTAGGTGTCCGCGAGATCCGGGTTCTTGAAGGTGGAGCCGACCGCGGGCAGCGCGCCGCCGGGCAGGAAGAGCGCGGACGTGGCGGGGAAGTCTCTGAACCGGGCCTCGTTGAGCTCGGTCTGGGACCGGAAGGTGGAGTCGACGGTGAAGCCGTCGCGGGCCAGCTTCTCGGCGGGTTTCAGCAGCCGGCCGAGCGAGCGGGTGCCCCAGGCGTCGAGGGCGCTCTTCCAGGTGGCGGGGGTGCCGGGGACGCCCACGCCGAGGCCGCTGGTCTGGCCCTCGGCGAAGGGGATCGGCTGGCCGTTCTCCTGGAACAGGGTCTCGGTGGCCGTCGCGGGGGCGGTCTCGCGGCCGTCGACGGTGTGGACGCGGCGGGAGCGGGCGTCGTAGTAGACGAAGTAGCCGCCTCCGCCGATGCCCGCCGAGTAGGGCTCGGTGACGCCGAGCGCGGCGGCGGTGGCCACGGCGGCGTCCACGGCGTTGCCGCCCTCGCGCAGGACCGCGATCCCGGCGGCGGAGGCGTCGGCGTCGACACTGGCCACGGCCCCGCCGTAGCCCGCCGCCACCGGCACCTTCGCGGGGGTCCCGCCCGGGCCGCCGGGGCCCGGCGGGGCGGCCGCGCCGGTGGAGACCAGCGCTCCGGCGAGGGCGACGAGCGCTAACTGACGTGCGGCGGGACGGCGCATCCGGTTCCTCCAGTCGACGGCCTGTCAGGCACAGGGCTCGCAGCGTAACTTCACGGCACCCCCCGCGTCAGGAAGGCCGGGCGGCGGCTAGCATCCGCCGCATGGACGACGACGTACGCAATATCGTGCTCGGGGTGATAGCCACCGGCCTGAGCGGTGGCTTCGGCTGGTTCTCCCGGACCTATCTGTGGCGCCGGGCCCTCCGGCGCAAGCAGGCGTTCCTGGGGCTGCCGTCCGGCTCCGACTGCCTGTTCGTGGTCAACCGGCAGATGGGCGGCACGGAGTTCTCCGTGCACCGCAATGACGCCTTCGCGCTGCTGGAGATCTCCGCGCTGATCAAGGACTGCGGTGCGAACGTCCAGATCGTCACGCACGACGAGGCGCGGCAGGGCTTCGGCGACCGCGCCGAGTTCTGCGTCGGCGGCCCGACCTCCAACGCCCGTACGGTGGCCCACCTGGCCTCGATGCTGCCCGGGATCCGGGTCAACCTGGACAGCGAGCAGCACGCCGACCGGGGCGCGATCCGGGTCGGCGAGGTGACGTACCGGTGGGAGAAGGGCCAGGCGGAGCATGTGCTGCTGGCGCGGATCGCGGCCGGGGAGGGCGGCCGGCCGGTGTTCCTGCTGTCCGGGCAGACGGCGGTCAGCAACCAGGCCGCCGCCCGCTATCTGGCCCGCCACCACGAGCGGCTGGCCCACTCCTACAAGGACCGGTCCTTCTGCCTGGTGCTCAAGGTGGTCAACTCCGCGGCCTACGGCCCGGATGTGACGGAGCTGGTCGCGGATGTCACCGAGGCGGCCCGGACACCCGTAGCGGAAGCCGCGTGATGCCGTTGATGAAGTTCGACACCAAGCGCCGCGGCGGGCCCGCCAGTTCGGGCGGGGGCATGGCCGCGCACCACTCCTCGTAGAGGATGCGCAGCTGGAGGCGGGCGAAGTGCGCGCCGAGGCAGACGTGCGGGCCGTCCCCGAAGGAGACGTGCGGGTTGGGTGTGCGGGCGAGGTCCAGGCGGGCGGGGTCGGTGAAGACGCGCTCGTCGTGGTTGGCGGAGGCGTGGAAGACCACGACCTTGTCCCCGGCCCGGATCCGCTGCCCGGCCAGTTCGGTGTCGGTGTCGGCGGTGCGGCGGAAGCTGAGCACGGGCGGGTGCACGCGCAGCAGTTCCTCGACGGCCCGTTCGGGCGGTACGGCGCCGGCGGCCAGCAGGCGGTAGGCGTCCGGGGCCCCGGCGAGGGCGAGCAGACCGCCGGGGGCGGCGCCGCGTACGGTGTCGTTCCCGGCGACGGTGAGCAGGAAGAAGAACATCTCCAGCTCGGCGGGGTCCAGCCCGGCGCAGGCCAGGGCGGTCATCACGTCGTCGCCGGGGTGGGCGCGCTTGTGGGCGGCGAGGGCGCGGGCGTAGCCGAACATCTCGCCGAGCAGGGCCGGTGAGCGCGGGTTGAGGGGCTTGCCGTCGGGGCCGAGCCGGGGCGCGGGGGTGTCCTCGGGGTCCTGGTAGCCGATGATCCGTACGGTCCACTCCAGGAGCAGGGCGCGGTCGGCGGGCGGGACACCGAGCAGGTCGGTGAGGTTGAGCAGGGCGTATTCGTCGGTGACGGCGCGCACGATGTCGGCGGAGCCGTCCTCGGCGTGCTCGCGGGCGCCCGCGAGCAGGGTGCGGGCGCGGGCGCGGACCCGTCCGGCGAAGGCGTCGACGCGGGCGGGGGTGAAGGCGCGGGAGACCAGCCGCCGCAGCCGGCCGTGCGCGGTCAGGGTTCCGGCGGGGCCGTCGGGGCGCGGGGTGGGGTCCTGGTTGAGCATGGTGCGGCGCAGGAAGGGCAGGTCGGCGGGGTCGGGGTCGCGGATCTGGGTGGCGCCGAGCCAGGAGGAGTACGTGCGGTGGTCGCGCAGGACCCGTACGACGTCGGCGTGCCGGGTGACGGCCCAGAACCCGGGGCCGGCGGGCCAGCCGTCGATCTCCGGCTCCGCCTGGCGGGAGACGGGGTGGTGGTCGCGCAGCAGCCGGTAGCTCTCGTGGGGGACGCCGGCGGCGTAGAGGCGGGGGTCGAAGACGTCGGGGACGGCCGCGGCGTGGTCCATGGGGCCACCGTGACGGGTGCGGGGCCCGCCCGCAAGGGTGCGCGGCCCCTCAGGAGCGGGTCCGGCACTCGGCGGCGGGGAGGGTGGTGTCGGTGCCCTGGAGGGTGACCTGGGTGACCACGTCCTTCACGGCGGAGACGGCGACGGTGCACACGATCTGGAGCCGGGCCGTCTCCGACAGCCCCGCCACGGGGATCGGCAGGCGGACCCGGATGCCCTGCTCGGGCGAGTACGGGGTGGCCCCGAAGCCGTCGGTGCGCTCATTGGGCAGCGGCGGCAGCTCCGTGGTGAGACCGGCCTGCCGCGCGGCGTCCCGGGGGCCCTCCATCAGCAGGCGGACGAGGATCGCCGGGGAGACGGTGTAGCCCGCGAAGCCGAAGGGTGTGGGGACGAGCCGGCCGTCCTTGGAGACGTAGTAGAGGGTCGCGCCGCTGCCGTCGGGGACCTGGACCTTCGCGGCGTGGCCGCTCTCGATCACCCCGGTGGTCTTGATCCCGCAGCCGGTGAGCAGCAGGGCGCAGCCCGCGAGGGCGGCGGCGGAGCGGATCCCGCGGCCGGTCATGCGCGTGCCTCCCGGGGCATGTCGAGGGTGAAGAGGGCGCCGCCGGAGGGTCCGTTGGCGGCGTGGAGGGTGCCGCCGTGGAGGCGTACGTTCTCCAGGGTGATGGCGAGTCCGAGGCCGCTGCCGGCGGAGCGGGTACGGGCGGCGTCGGCCTTGAAGAAGCGGTCGAAGATGTGCGGCAGGACCTCGGGGGCGATGCCGGGGCCGCTGTCGGAGACCTCGATCAGCAGCCGCTCGCCGTCGTCGCCGGGGGCGGTGCGCACGGTGACGCGTACGGGGGCGTCGCCGTGCCGCAGGGCGTTGCCGACGAGGTTGGCGAGGACCACGTCGAAGCGGCGCGGGTCGAGCCGGGCGCGGACCCCGTCGGGCAGGTCGGTGGCGACGCGCGCGTCGTCCCAGTGGCGCCGTTCCAGGGTCTTGCGGACGGCTTCGGCGATGTCGACCTCGTCCAGGTTGAGTTCGGCGGCGCGGGCGTCGAAGCGGGAGATCTCCATCAGGTCCTCGACGAGCACGGCCAGTTTGCCGGTCTCGGCGCTGACCAGGCGCAGGGCCTTGGCGGTGTCGGGGTCGAGGCGGTCGGCGTCCTCGTCCAGCACCTCGGTGACGGCGAGCATCCCGGCGAGCGGGGTGCGCAGTTCGTGGGAGACGTCGGAGGCGAAGCGGCGGGCCCGGACCTCGGCCTCCTGGAGTTCGCGTACGGACTGCTCCAGGGCGCGGGCGGTCTCGTTGAAGGTGCGGGCGAGCCCGGCGAGCTCGTCGGCGCCCCGGACCTCGATGCGGGTGTCGAGCCGGCCGCGGCCGAGGTTCTGGGCGGCGCGGCGCATGTCGCGTACGGGCCGCAGCACGCTGCGGGCGGCCAGCAGGGCGGGGACGATGGCGATGGCGAGGCCCGGGACGGCGCCCTGCTGGGCGGCGTCGACCATGGCCTGGACGGTCTGCTTCTCGGTGCTGAGCGGGACGCTGGCGAAGAAGACGGCGCCGGTGGGTTCGCTGTAGCCGTTGTGCTCGAAGAGGGCGGGGACGCCGATGGTGAGCCACGGGTTGCCGCGCTGGTCCTCGACCCGCTGGAAGGCGGCGTAGCTGCTCTGGCGGACGCGCTCGCGCAGGCTGTCGGTGATGACGGTGGAGGTGGGGGTGGCGGGGTTGGTGGAGGTCCGCAGGCCCGCGTACTCGCCGAAGATGATCCACGGGTGGGGTTTGCCGCGCTTGCCGAGCTCGGTGACGATGCGCTGGAGCTCCGGCATGTCCATGGGCAGCCGCACCTGCTGCTGCTCGACCTGGTCGCGCAGGGTGTTGACGGCGGTGTCCTGGGTCTGCTTGAGGATGGCGTTGCGCGCCTGCTGGTAGGTGAGGGCGGCGGTGGTGACGGCGCTGATCGCGGCGACGAGGAGGAAGGCGGCGATGAGCCGGGTGCGCAGCCCGAGCGGTGCGATGCGTCTCACCGGGGCCTACAGGGGGCCGAAGCGGTAGCCGAAGCCGCGCACGGTCTGTATGTAGCGGGGGCTGCGGGCGGGGTCCTCTATCTTGTGGCGCAGCCGGCGCACGCAGGCGTCCACGAGCCGGGCGTCGGCGTGGTAGCTGTGGTCCCAGACGTACTCCAGCAGCTGCTGGCGGGAGAAGACCTGTTCGGGCGAGGCGGACAGGTGCAGCAGGAGCTTGATCTCGCTGGGGGCGAGGGCGACGCGCTCGCCGTTCTTGGCGACGGTCAGCCCCGCGCGGTCGATGGCGAGTTCCCCGTGGACCTGGATCTCGGGGCGGGCGCCGGCCGGGTCGCTGAGGCGGCGCAGCACGGCCTTGATGCGGGCTTCGATGACCTCGGTGCGGGCGGGTTTGACGATGTAGTCGTCGGCGCCCGCCTCCAGGCCGATGACGATGTCGAAGTCGTCGCCGCGTGCGGTGAGCATGATGATCGGCACCTCGCTGGTCTGCCGGATGCGGTGGCAGACCTGTACGCCGTTGATCCCGGGCAGCATCAGGTCGAGCAGGACCAGCTCGGGGTGGAAGCCCGCCATGAGGGCCAGCCCCTCCTCGCCGGTCTCGGCGGCGCGGACCTCGTGCCCGCGCCGGCGCAGGCCGAGGCCCACGCCCTCCCGGATGGATGGGTCGTCCTCGATCAGCAGTACGCGTGGCATCCGGTCAGTATCCCAAGGCGGTTCCGTCGTCTTCCCTCCCGCTACCGGCGGAGGCCGAGCCGGCGCCGCAGCGGGTCCAGCAGGCCGGTGATCTCCGTCAGGCGCAGCGGTCCGGCGAGGAGGAGGACGACCAGGGCCAGGGCGGCGGTTCCCGCGGCGACGGCGGCGAGGTCCCCGAAGCCCTCGGCGGCCCGGGCCGCGAGGTGCCCGGCGGCGGCCGCGGGCGCGCAGGCGGCCAGGAGCCGCAGGTGCGTCCGTACGGCGGTGGCGGGGCGGCGGCCGGCGGCGCGCGGGCCGAGCCGCCGGGCGAGGGTGTACGCGGTGACGGCGGCGCCGGCGAGGAAGGCGACGGAGGAGGCGGCGGCCATGCCGGTGACGGCCCAGCGCGGCGGGAGCGCGGCGTAGGCGAGGGCGGACAGCCCGGCGTTGAGCCCGGCGACGACCAGGTTGAGGAAGAAGGGGGTGCGGGTGTCGGAGAGGGCGTAGAAGCCGCGCGAGAGCACGTACTGGGCGGAGAAGGCGATCAGGCCGGGGGCGAAGGCCATGAGGATGCCGGCCATGACCTCGATGTCGGCGGCGCCGGTGCGGCCGTACTCGAAGACGGTGCCCATCACCCAGGGGGCGAGGGCGGCGAAGAGGGCGGCGGCGGGGACGACGAGGGCGGCGCTGGAGCGCAGGGCGTAGGAGACGTCGCGGCGCAGGGCGGTGAGGTCGCCGTCGGAGGCGGCGGCGCTCATGCGGGGCATCAGGGCGGTGACGAGGGAGACGGTGATGATGCCCTGGGGGACGATCCACAGCTGGTAGGCGTTGCTGTAGGCGGTGTAGCCGGCGCCGCCGGCCAGTCCGGCCTCGACGGCGCGCTGGCCGGTGGTGGTGGAGAGCCGGGTGACGACCCAGTAGCCGATCTGGTTGGTGAGGACGAGCATCACGAGCCAGCCGGCGTTGCGCAGGGGGCGGCCGAGGCCGCTGCCGCGCCAGTCGAGGCGGGGGCGCCAGCGGAAGCGGGCGGCGCGCAGCGAGGGTACGAGGGCGAGGGCCTGGACGAGGATGCCGAGGGTGGTGCCGAGGCCGAGCAGGCGGGTCTGGTCGGCGGTGAGGCCGTTCGCGGCGTCGTGGGAGACGGCGAGGAACAGGCCGAAGACGGCGATGACGACGACGTTGTTGAGGACGGGGGTCCACATCATCGCGCCGAACCGGCCGCGGGCGTTCAGCACCTGGCCGAGCAGGGTGAACAGGCCGTAGAAGAGGATCTGCGGCAGGCAGTAGCGGGCGAGGGCGACGGTGGTGCTCGCCTGGGCCCCGCTGTAGTCGGTGTACGCGGCCACGATGAGCGGGGCGCCGAGCACGGCGGCGGCGCTGATCAGCACGAGTACGGCGGTGCAGGCGGTCAGCAGCCGGTCGGTGTAGGCGGCGCCGCCGTCGGCATGCTCCTTGGCGGCGCGGACCAGCTCGGGGACGAAGACGGCGTTCAGGGCGCCGCCGACGAGCAGGATGTAGATGATGTTGGGGACGGTGTTGGCGACCGCGTAGCCGTCGCCGAGGAGTCCGGTGCCGAGGGCCGCGACGACGACGGCGGAGCGCAGGAAGCCGGTGGCGCGGGAGACGACGGAACCGGCGGCCATGAGGGCGCCGCTGCGCAGGACGGAGTTCCCGGCGGCCGCCTTGCCGGCGCTGTCCGGGGCGGCGGCCCCGGTGCCGGGGGTGGCGTCGGGGGTGGCGTCGGCGGCGGTGTCGGTGGTGGCCGTCACCGGCGGGCCAGATATGCCTGGAACGCCTTGTAGAGCGCCGTGTTGGCCACTCCGTCCATCGGGGTCTCCCATTCGCCGAGTGTCTCGACGACCTGTCCGCCGGTGCCGAGCTTCCAGCGCAGCAGTCCGAACGAGCGGTCGTCGGGGTCGAGGGTGGAGGGTACCCCGCGCATGTCGTACTCGTCGGCGCCGAGGGCGTGGGCGTCGCACATCATGCGCCACTGCAGGGCGTTGCTGGGTCGTACCTCGCGGCGGTGGTCGGCGGAGGCGCCGGTCTGGTACCAGACCCGGCGGCCGGCGGTGATCATGGTGTGGGCGGCGAGGATCTCGCCGCGGTGGATGCCGAGGTAGAGGCGCATCCGGCCGGGGGACTCCTCGTTCAGGACCTCGTACTGGCGCTCGTAGTAGGCGAGGGAGCGGCCGAGGCGGAAGCCGTCGCGCTCCTCGGTGATCCGCAGCAGCCGGTAGAACTCGGGCAGGTCGGCGGCGGTGCCGATGACGGTCTCGACGCCCGCCTTGCCGGCCTTGCGGACATTGCGCCGCCACTCCTGGTTCAGGCCCGACCAGACCTCGTCGAGGGTGCGCCCGGCCAGGGGCACGCGGAAGACGTGGCGGGGCTGGGCGTCGCCGTCGTCCTCGCCGCCGCAGCGCTGCCAGCCGCGGGTGCGCAGCCGGTCGGCGAGGGCGGCGCCGACGGGGTCGACCTCGGTGGCGAGGACGTCGGAGATCCGGCTCCCGGCGCCGGTGGCGGCCTTGGCGGTGGTGGCGTCCCAGCGGCGGTAGGCGGGGGTGGGGCCGATCCGGACGGCGAAGGCTCCGGCGGCGCGCAGGTGGCGCATGAGGGGGCGCAGCCAGCGGTCGAGGTGCGGGTCGGACCAGTCGGCGACGGGGCCCTCGGGAAGGTAGGCGAAGTATTTACGGGTGCCCGGGAATTGGCGATAGAGAACGAGTCCGGCGCCTTCGATCTCGCCGCCGGGGCAGTGCCAGCCGACCATTTCGGAGCGCCAGAGGTCCTTGACGCGCGCCCATGACGGGTACTGGAGAAAGCTGGCTCCCGGGGTCCGGGCGAGGAAGGCGTGGTACTCGGGGGCGGACAGGGCGCGCACCCGGAGCTCCTGGTCCTGGTCCTGCCGAGCGGGGACAACGAGCAGTGCGCACACGGCCGGCCGCCTTCCTGTTCGTCCTGTGGGGTCGTGCACAGGACTGTCACAGGAGGCCGTGACCGAAGTGCGCGGCGAATGTGACCGGATGATGACTGTTTCGCTGCGGTCCACGTCACAGAGAAAAGAAGGATCTTTTCCTCGGTTTGCGCAACCTAAAGTCGTGCCGTTCCCATCCTCTTTTGCGAACGTTCATCACCACCACGACTCGAAGGGGCCCTTCGTTGAGCCGCACACGCCGCACCGCCATGGCGGGCACCGTACTTCTGGCCGCTGCCGCGCTGACCGCCTGCTCGGGCGGGGGCGACGCCGGCGGTGACGACAAGGGCAAGGCCGACGCGAAGCCGAAGGCGCCCATGGCGGTCTCCGTGAACCTCACGGGCGATCAGGTCAAGGCGGGCCAGCCGGTGACGGTGACCCTCGCCGAGGGCAAGCTGGCGCAGGTGAAGGTGACGGACGCCAAGGGCGCCGAACTGCCGGGCAAGATAGCCGACGACGGGAAGAGCTGGACCTCGGAGCGCAATGCCCCGGCCGGTGCGGAGTACAAGGTCGAGGCGCAGAACACCGAGAGCCAGAGCGCCGGTACGCAGTTCAGGACGAGTGCCGCCGACAAGGTGAACAAGGTCTCGATCAACATCGCCAAGGGCAGCACGGTGGGCGTGGCGATGCCCGTGTCGCTCGTCTTCGACAACCCGGTGACGAACAAGGCCGAGGTGGAGAAGCAGCTCAAGGTCACCACCTCGGACAACACCGAGGGCTCCTGGGGCTGGATCAAGGACCACTCGGGCAACGACCGGGTGGACTGGCGGCCCAAGGAGTACTGGAAGTCCGGTACGGACGTGAAGGTGGAGATGCACCTGAACGGCGTGGACTCGGGCAAGGGCGGCGGCCTGTTCGCCCGTGACTACACCACCGAGTTCAAGATCGGCAAGGACCGCCGGATCCAGGTCAGCCTGGACACCAAGAAGCTGTCCGTGACCCAGGACGGCCAGGCCCAGAAGACGATCCCGATCTCGGCCGGTACACCGGGCGGCAAGAAGGCGTCGTGGTCCGGGAAGATGGTGATCATGTCGAAGGAGGGCACCATCCGGATGGACTCCCAGACGGTGGGCCTCGACAACGCCTACGACAAGATGGTCGACTACTCGATGCGTCTCACCTGGTCCGGCATGTACGCGCACGCCGCCCCCTGGAACTCGAACAACTTCGGCCGGGTCAACAGCAGTTCCGGCTGCGTGGGCATGAGCGACGCCGACGCCAAGGACTTCTTCGCGCAGTCGCAGGTCGGTGACGCCTTCGAGGTGGTCGGCGAGGGCTCGAAGGGCAACGCGGACATCGGCAACGGCTACGGCGAGTGGAACCTCTCCTGGGACCAGTGGAAGGCCAAGAGCGCGCTGTCCGGCGCCGCGCAGAACGGCTGACCCGTACGGCGGGCGATCCGGGGGCCCGCGGAGGCCGGCCCTCGGAAGCCGCCCCCGGAGGCCGCCCCCGGAGGCCGGCCCTCGGAGCTCAGTCCTCGGACGCCTCCGCGTACGCCTGGCTGAGTTCGGGGGATCCCGTCATCGCCCAGGAGACCCCCGAATCGATCACGTCCAGCTCCCGGCCGGAGGCCAGCAGGATCACCGGCCGGCCGTTGGGCCAGACCTGCCAGGACGCCTCCGGTACGGTGCGGACGATCACGGTCCCGAGGTAGAAGCCGGCGTCGTTGCCGAGCCAGGGCACCACCTCGGGATCGCGCCGCCAGCGCGGCATCAGCTGGTCCAGTGCCTCCAACGAGGCCGGGCTGCCGTCGAGTTCGAGCCCGGCCGCGCGGGCATGGGCCCGCAGCATCGCGCACTCCGAGAACAACTCGGCCACGCCCTCGGGGTCGTCGGCGAGGGCGAGGGTGAGCCGCTCACCCTGTTCCGCTTCGCGCCGGTTCAGCCAGTTGTCCAGGAAGGGGATGTTCATACCGCCCAGCGTCGCACCAGGACCCGCCCCTGGCCACAGGGCGCGCCTGGATCCGCCGCCCGGGACGGGCCGGGCTAGCGGTCGAGATCCAGGTCGACGACGACCGGCGCGTGGTCGGAGGAGCCCTTGCCCTTGCGCTCCTCGCGGTCCACGTAGGCGTCGGTGACGGCCTTCTGGAAGGGCTCGTTGCCGTAGACCAGGTCGATGCGCATGCCCCGGTTCTTGGGGAACGCGAGCTGGCGGTAGTCCCAGAAGGTGTACGGGCGGTCGTACTTGAGCGCGCGCGGCCGTACGTCCGACAGCCCGGCGGCCCGCAGGGCCTCCAGGGCGGCCCGCTCGGCCGGGGTGACATGGGTGAGGCCCGCGAAGACGGCCGGGTCCCAGACGTCCTCGTCGGTGGGGGCCACGTTGAAGTCGCCGAGCACGGCGAAGGGGCGCGGGCCCGCCGCGTCCTCGGCGACCGCCGTGGTCAGCGAGCGGAACCAGTCGAGCTTGTAGCCGTAGTGGTCGTGCTCGACCTCGCGGCCGTTCGGTACGTACACCGACCAGACCCGGACCCCGCCGCAGGTCGCGGAGATCGCGCGGGGCTCCTGGACGCCCTCGTAGTCGGGGCCGTCGGGCAGGCCCATGACCACGTCGTCCAGCCCGGTGCGGGAGAGCAGGGCCACGCCGTTCCACCGGCCGGTGGCGTTGACGGCCGACTCGTAGCCCAGCTCGCGCAGCTCGTCGTGCGGGAACTGCTCCGCCGAGCACTTGGTCTCCTGGATGCACACGACATCGGTGCCGGAGCTCTCCAGCCAGGCCAGCAGGCGCGGCAGCCGGGCGGTGATGGAGTTGACGTTGTAGGTGGCGATACGCATACGTTCCAACCTACCGCCCGGCACCGACACTCAGAGTTCGGCGCTGTCGCCGGCGGTGAGTCGCCCGTGGTCGGTGCCGCCGAGGCGGTCCAGGGCGAAGTCGTACACCGGCCGCGCGATGTCCGCGAGATAGGCGTCGTGGATGTCGAGGGCCCGGCGCGGCTTGACCTCGCGCAGGTAGTCGATCACCTCGGCGATCTTGTTCCACGGCGCGTGCACCGGGACCATCAGGGTCTCCACCGGCACCCCGGGCACGGTCAGCGCGTCCCCGGGGTGGAAGAGGGAGCCGTCGACGAGGTAGCCGACGTTGGTGACGCGCGGCAGGTCCGGGTGGATCACCGCGTGCAGTTCGCCGTGCACCTGGACCTCGAAGCCGGCGGCGGTGAAGGTGTCTCCGTGGCCGACGGTGTGCACCCGGCCCGGATAGGCGGGCGCGAGCCGGTCCGCGACGCTGCGCAGCGTCCACAGGGCGGCCGCCGGGTTCGCGTCGAGGGCGGCGCGCAGCCGGCCCTCGTCGAAGTGGTCGGGGTGTTCGTGGGTGACGAGCAGGGCGTCGGCCCCGAGGCCCGCGTCCGGTTCGCTGAAGGCGCCCGGGTCGATGACGAGCGTGTGCCCGTCCTTCTCCAGCTGGACGCAGGAGTGCAGCCGCTTGGTGAGCTTCATGATCCCAAGGCTAGCGCCGCGCCCGCCCGGTCACGGGGTGGTCGTGGAGACCACGTACACCTTGGGCTTCTCGGGGTCGGTGAGGTCCACCGTGATGTCCCGGGAGGGCCGGGGGTCGTCCTGCTCGACGCTGGTGCCGTACCAGAGGGCCCGGGGGCTCCAGCTCCAGCCGGCGGTCTCGGCGTCGTGCGGGGAGATGGTGACGTCGCCGGGGGTCAGCGCCTCGCGGCTGGTGCCGACGGCGGCGAGGAAGGCGTCCAGGTCCGCCGGGGTCACGGCGAACTGGGTGAAGAGGCGGCTGGTGCGCCAGTTGTTGGTCTCCAGGAAGCCGACCTTCCAGGCGCTCGCCGGGATCGGCACCTCGTAGATGCTGCGCTGCACCTTGGAGGGCCAGCCGGGGCGGACCGTGGTCGCGCCGACCTTGGCCGCCTTGTCGCGGCCGCTCTCGCGGCTCTGCTGGGTGGAGATCGCCAGATAGCCGGCGGGCACCCCGATCAGCAGCACGATGATGATCGCGGTGATCCAGCGCCGCTTGACGACATGCCGGCGGTCCTCGGGGGTGGGAGGCGGGGAGCCGCCCTCGTCGGGCGCGGAAGCCTGGTGGGGCAGGGTGGGCGGGTTCACGGCTGTACGTCGTCCTCGGTCTGCGGGGCTCCGGGGGTGTCGCGCAGGCCGAGCCGCGCGTAGCGCTCGTAGCGCTCGACCCGCCGGCGGGTGGCGCGGCGGAAGCGGCGGGCGACGAGCCGGGCCAGGTCGGCGGCGCCGACCATGCCCGCCTCGGGGCCGAGCTGCGCCTTGGCGATACGGGCCTCGGGGCGGTAGCCGCGGCCGGTCAGGTGGCGGCGGAAGGCGTCCCGGGCGGGGCCGATCAGCAGGTCGTCGGCGGCGCTGACGCCGCCGCCGATCACGAAGCAGGAGGGGTCGAGGGCGGCGGCCAGGTTGGCGATGCCGACGCCGAGCCACTGGCCGATGTCCTGGAGCAGTTCGACGCACATGGCGTCGCCCTCGCGGGCCAGCTCGGTGATGAGCGGCCCGGTGATCTCCGAGACGTTCCCGCCGACCTTGGCGATGATGTTGTACGCGACCGGGGAGTCGGCGGCGGCCAGCTCGCGGGCCTCGCGGACCAGCGCGTTCCCGGAGCTGTACTGCTCCCAGCAGCCGCGGTTGCCGCAGGGGCAGCGGTGGCCGCCGGGCACGACCTGCATATGGCCGAACTCGCCGGCCACCCCGAAGCGGCCGCGCTTGACCTGGCCGCCTTCGAGGATGGCGCCGCCGATGCCGGTGCCGAGCGTGATCATGACGAGGTGGTCCTCGCCGCGGCCGGCCCCGAAGCGCCATTCCGCCCAGGCGGCGGTGTTGGCGTCGTTGTCCACCATGACGGGGACGGCCAGGCGGGACTGGAGGGCGTCGCGCAGGGGCTCGTCCCGCCAGGCCAGGTGGGGGGCGAAGAGCACCCGGGAGCGGTCGGCGTCGACCCAGCCGGCGGCGCCGATGCCGACGGCGTGCACGTCGTGCCGGTCGGAGAGGTCCAGCACCAGCTCGACGATGGTGTCCTCGACGACCTTGGGGCTCTTGGACTTGTCCGGGGTCTCGGTGCGGATCTTCTCCAGGATGATCCCGTCGGCGTCGACGACACCGGCCATCACCTTGGTGCCGCCGATGTCGATGCCGACGGTCGGGACGCGCGGAGCGGTCAGGTGCGACCGCCGCTCGCGGGTGCCGATGGTGCGCAGGACGGTGCCTCGCGCCGACCCCCGGTGGGAGAGCGAGAAGTCCCGGTACGTGCTCATCGAGTCGTGTCGTCCCTCGTCGGTCCGGTGGTGGGGGCGGCCGGTCCGGCGGGGCCCGCCGGGCCGTCCGTACCGTCTGCGGTGCGGGTGTCCTGGCCCGATTCTGCCACCCGCCCCAGCTCGTGGCTCAGCTCGTCGAGCTCGGAGCCGCCCGCCATCTGCCGGGTGAGCTCGTCGAGGGTGACCGAGTCGCGGGTGTGACTGGCCGCCATCGTGCCGCGCTTGAGCAGGACGAAGCGGTCGCCGACGAGGTGGGCGTGGTGCGGGTTGTGGGTGATCAGGACCACACCGAGTCCGGCGTCGCGGGCGGCGGCGACGTACTTGAGGACCACCCCGGACTGCTTGACGCCGAGGGCGGCGGTGGGCTCGTCGAGTACGAGGACCTTCGCACCGAAGTACACGGCGCGGGCGATGGCCACGCACTGCCGCTCGCCGCCGGAGAGGGTGCCGATGGGCTGGTCCACGTCGCGCAGGTCGATGCCCATGCGCAGCAGTTCGGCGCGGGTGGTCCGGCGCATGCGGTCCACGTCGAGGCGGCGCAGGGGGCCGCGGCCCTTGGTGGGCTCGGAGCCGAGGAAGAAGTTGCGCCAGACGGGCATGAGCGGGACCACGGCGAGGTCCTGGTAGACGGTGGCGATACCGCGGTCGAGGGCGGCGCGCGGGTTGGCGAGGACGGTCTCCTCGCCCTCGATCTCGAAGGTGCCGGCGTCGTGCCGGTGCAGCCCCGCGATGATCTTGATGAGGGTGGACTTGCCGGCGCCGTTGTCGCCGAGGACGCAGGTGATCTCGCCCGCGGAGACCTCCAGGGAGACGCCCTGGAGGGCGCGGATGCTGCCGTAGTACTTGCTGACGCCGGTCAGCCTGACCAGGGGCGCGGCGGTCCCGTCCGCGCTGTTGCCGGTGATCGTCTCGGTGGTCATTTCGCCTCCGCCCGCTTGCGGACCCATGCGTTGAGCAGCGTCGCGAGCAGCAGCATCGCGCCGAGGAAGAACTTGAACCAGTCCGGGTTCCACTGGGCGTAGACGATGCCGTTGCTGGTCATGCCGAAGATGAAGGCGCCGACCGCCGAGCCGATGGCGGAGCCGTAGCCGCCGGTCATCAGGCAGCCGCCGATGACCGCCGCGATGATGTACAGGAACTCGTTGCCGACGCCCTCGCCGGACTGGACCACGTCGAACGAGAAGAGGATGTGCTGGCCGGAGATCCAGGCGCACAGGGCGACGCCCATGTAGAGGCCGATACGGGTCTTCACCACGGGCACGCCGACCGCGCGGGCCGCGTCCGCCCCGCCGCCCACGGCGAAGATCCAGTTCCCGGCGCGGGTGCGCAGCAGGATCCAGGTGGCGACGGCGACGATGGCGAACCACCACAGGATGGTGACCTTGAGGGTCACCGGTCCGACGGTCCACTGGGAGGCGAAGAGGGCGCGGGCGGAGGGGAAGCCCTCCATGTCGGCGATGCTCTTGGTGGAGACGGTGCCGGTGATGAGCTTGGTGAAGCCGAGGTTCAGGCCGGTCAGCATCAGGAAGGTGCCGAGCGTGATGATGAAGCTGGGCAGCTTGGTGCGGGTCAGCAGGAAGCCGTTGAAGAAGCCGATGGCCAGGGTCACCACGAGGGAGACCAGGACGCCGACCCAGACGTTGGCGGTCATCTGGTAGCTGAACATCGAGCTGACCAGGGCCGAGGTCGTGACCATGACACCCGCGGAGAGGTCGAACTCGCCGCCGATCATCAGCAGGGCCACCGGGGCCGCCATGATCCCGATGGTGGAGGCCGAGTACAGGATCGTGCTGAGGCTGGACGCCTGGAGGAAGCTCGGGGCGGCGAAGGAGAAGAAGACGAAGACGGCGGCGGCGCCGACCACCGAGCCCAGCTCCGGGCGGCCCAGGAGCCTGCGCAGGGTGGAGGTGGGGGCGAGCCGTTCGTCGGCGGGAGGGGCGCCCGACGGCGCGCCGGCGGGTGCGGGGGCGGGAGCGCTCATCGGCTGCCCCGCTTGATGTACTCCTCCAGCTGGGCGGCCTGGGCCTTGGTGATGATCTGCGGGCCGGTGAGGACCGGGCGGCCGCCGCCGAGCACGTTGGCGTTGTAGCGGTACAGCCAGAGCAGGTCGACGGCCTCGTAGCCCTGGAGGTAGGGCTGCTGGTCCACGGCGAAGCCGAGGGCGCCGGACTTGAGGTCCCGGGCGACGGAGTCGTTCAGGTCGAAGGTGTCGATCTCCGCCTGGCTGCCCGCCGCCTCCTTGGCCTTGACCGCGGTGGGCGCGAAGGGGGCGCCGAGGGTGAGGACGGCGTCCACGGACGGGTCGGCCTGGAGCTTCGCCTGGATGGCCGCCTGCACCGACGGCATGTTGGTGCCCTCGACGTACAGGTTCTCCATGGTGCCGGGGAAGGTCTTCTTCGCGCCCGCGCAGCGCTGCTCATGGCCTACGTTGCCCTGCTCGTGCAGGACGCAGACCGCCTTCTTGCGGTCCCGCTTGCCCAGCTCCGTACCGACGGCCTCGCCCGCGATCTCCTCGTCCTGGCCGATGTGGGTCAGCGCCCCGTAGGCGGCGGACTGGGCGGAGCCGGAGTTGACCGTGACCACCGGGATACCGGCCTTGACGGCCTTGGCGAGCACGTCCTTGAGGGCGTCGGGCTTGGCCAGGCTGACGATCAGGCCGTCGACCTTCTGGTCGATGGCGTTCTGCACGAACTGCGCCTGCTGCTGCGCCTGGTCGTCGTGGGCGTAGACGAAGTTGATGTTGTCCTTGGCCGCGGCCTCCTTGGCGCCCTTCTGGACGATGTCCCAGAAGGTGTCCCCGTCTCCCGCGTGCGTGACCATCGCGAAGGTCCAGCGGGGGGTGGAGACGGCCGGCCGGCCCGCCTCGGCGGCCTTCGCCCGCTCCTCGGCACGCTTGCCACCCGTACTGCTGCACCCCGCGAGCGAGGCCCCCAGTACCGCCGCGAGCACGGCGCCCACGACGCGCACCCCTGTCCGAACCCTAGCCACGTCCCCGCGCCCTTCCCTCGTCCGCTTCTCTGCTGTCGTCTGACGCCATCGACATCATTCGGTCATTCCGGTTCCAGCCGCTCAGTATCCGCCACAGTGGACCATGAAGGGCCATCGGGGCATGTACGCGCGGACCGGCGCGGCGGGCGGGCCGGCCGGCGCGGGAAAAGCGCAGGACCGGCGTCGAGCGGATTGACAGCTTCCGCCGGTGGGGCCAGGTTGAGTGCATGCGCATCGGGCTCATCGGGACGGGCCGGATCGGCTCGTTCCACGCGGCGGCCCTGAGCCGTCACCCGGAAGCGGGCTCGCTCCTGCTCGCGGACGCCGATCCCGCGCGGGCGGCGCGCCTCGCCGACCGGCTCGGGGCCACCGCCGCGCCCTCCGTGGAGCAGGTGTTCACCTGGGGCGTGGACGCGGTGGTCGTGGCCTGCGCGACCGAGGGGCACGCGGAGCTCGTCGTACGGGCCGTGCGCGGCGGGCTGCCGGTGTTCTGCGAGAAGCCGGTGGCCCCCGACCTGCGGCGCACCCTGGCCGTACTGCGCGAGGTGACGGCCACGGGCGGGGTGCTCCAGGTGGGCTTCATGCGCCGCTTCGACGCGGGCTACCGCACGGCGCGGGAACGGGTGCGCTCGGGCGCGCTGGGCCGGCTGCACACCGTGCGGACGGTGACCTCCGATCCGGCGCCGCCGCCCGCCGGCTACCTGCCGAGCTCGGGCGGGCTGTACCGGGACTGCCTCGTGCACGACTTCGACATGGTGCGCTGGGTGACCGGGCGGGAGGTGGCCGAGGTGTACGCGACCGGGTCGGACGCGGGCCCTCCGCAGTTCCGGGAGGCGGGGGACGTGGACACCGCCGCGGCGCTGCTCACGCTGGACGACGGCACGCTGGTGACCGCCACCGGCACCCGCTGCAACGGCGCCGGCTACGACGTGCGGATGGAGCTGGCCGGGGAGCTGGACCAGATCTCCACCGGGCTGGACGACCGTACGCCGATCGCTTCCACCGAGCCGCAGGGGCCGCCGCCCGCCACCAAGCCGTGGACGGGCTTCCTGGAGCGCTTCGGTCCTGCCTACGAGGCGGAGCTGGACGCCTTCGTACGGATGGTGCGCGGCGAGACCGGGAACCCCTGCGACGGGCGGGAGGCACTGGCCGCGCTGCGGGTGGCGGAGGCGTGCGAGCTCTCGCGGCGGGAGGGTCGGCGGGTCCGGCTGGAGGAACTGCCGGACCTGCCGGATCGGTGAGCGCATGGGCATCCACCCTACGGCGGGGGCGCGCTGCTGAACCCGGCGTTTTCCGGCCAGGTGGGGGCTGTTTCAGGCGGGGGCTGGGGCGGGGGTGAGCGCGTGGCGGCCCCAGGCGGTACCGGCGAGGACCAGGACGACACCGGCGTAGCCGGGCAGGCCCAGGTGCTCCCCGCCGAGCAGGATGCCGGCGGCGGCCGCCCACAGGGGCTCGGTGCCGAGCAGCAGGCTGACCCGGGAGGGCGAGGAGCGGCGTACGGCCCACATCTGCACGAAGAAGGCGAAGAGGGTGCAGAAGACGGAGAGGAAGGCCAGCCCGGCCCACTGCGCGGGCCCGAAACCCGCGGCGGCGGCCCAGGGGGTGGCGCCGGTGCCGGGTACGGCGGCCAGCAGGGCGAAGAGCAGCAGGGCGGCGCCGAGCTGCACGGTGGTGAGGGAGAGCGAGTCGGCGCCCCGTACGGCCTCGGCGCGGGCCATGAGCAGGACGTGCAGGGTCCGGGCGAGGGCGGCGCCGAGGATGAGCAGGTCACCGGGGCCGGGCGCGGTGAAGCCGGCCCCCTGGGTGAGGAGTACGACGCCGAGGACGGAGGTCGCGGCGGCGGCGAGGAAGGCGGCGGAGGGCCGCTCGCGCCGTACGGCGGCCTCGGCGAGCGGGGTGAAGATCATGGTCAGGCTGATGATCAGCCCGGCGTTGGTGGCGGAGGTGTGGACGACCCCGTAGGTCTCCAGCAGGAAGATCCCCCCGAGTACGAGCCCCAGCAGCCCGGCGCCGCGCACCTGGGCGGGGGTGAGCGCGCGCAGCCGCGCCCGTCCGGCGACGACCAGCACGGGCAGCACAAGCGCGAACCGCAGCACGAGCACGGCGATCACGGTGTGCGCGGTGGTGATCCCCTTGGCAGCGAGATAGCTCCCGCCCCACACGACGGCGACGACAAGCACGGGCAGATCGGCGAGCCAGGCCCGGCGGGGCACGGCGGTAACTGACGGCGCGGCGAGGGTCACGGTGGTCTCCGGACGGGTCGGTTCGGTCGGCGGTCTCCCGCGGGGTGGAGACAACGACGGCTCGCACGGGCGCGGGCACACGGTACCGGAGGGGGTTTTGGGGGGCGAGTGGTTTGGGGGGCGGGGTCGGGGGCGGGGGGCGCCGTCAGGAGCCCGCAGGCGGGATCGGTGGCGGCGGGCGCGCGGTGGCGGGGGTGGTCATGGCGGACGGCCGGGTGGGGGCCCGCAGGCGGGGTGGGTGGCGGCGGGCGCACCGCAACGGAAGCGATCACGCCGCGCGACGCCGTTCAGGAGCCCGCCAGCGGGATCGGTGACGGCGGGCGCACCGCAGCGGAAGCGAACATGCCGGGCAACATCGTCCAGGAGCCCGCCAGCGGAATCGGCAGCAGCGGGGCGATCAGGCCGGGCGACCGCCTTGGGGGCCTGCAGGCGGGACCGGTAGCAGCGGGCACACCACAACGGAAGCCATCACGCCGCGCGACCGGTTTGGGAGCCGCCTACGTGGTCCGTCAGCAGCGGGCGCACCGCACCGAAGGTGATCACACCGAGCGACCCCGTTAGGAGCCCGTCGGCGGGACCGGTAGCAGCGGGCACACCGCAGCGGAGGCGATCACGCCGGGCGACCGGTTTGGGGCCCGTCGACGGGGTCCGCGCGCAGCGGGCACACCGTGGCGGAGGGGATCAAGGCGGGAGACGCCGTTCAGGAGCCCACCGGCGGGATCGGTAGCAGCGGGCGCACCGCAGCCGAAGCGATCACGCCGGGCGGCCGGTTTGGGGCCCCGCACCCGGGGTCCGTAGCATCGGCGCATGGCTGATCTCTATGCCCTGGACCTGGCGTTCGACCTGCTGGAGGGGACCCCGGAGCCCGTGCTCGCGGAGGTCCGGCGCCAACTGATAGCGCCGGACGGCCTCTTCGGGGAACGCGGCCCGGCGTGGCGCGTGGGCGGCATGCTCGCCGGCGCGTACGCCCCGAACGAGCGCGGTGGCTGGTCCCTGACGCTCCGCCAGGAGGTGCACGCGGAGCAGTTGCCGGAGGTGGAGGACTTCCTCACCACCCTTTCCCCCCACATCCGCCCCCCGGGCCCGGTGGGCCACATCCGCCACTACGAACACGAGTCCCCCGACCTACTGGTCCTACGGGAGGGCCGTGTGGTCCAGCTGACACTGGACCGGCGGTAGGGGCGCGGCCTGCTCCCCCGGGTCCGAGGCGGCTCGGAGGGCAGGCCGAGGACGCCCCCGAAGCCACCACGACGGCCACACCGGGAGGCCGTGGCGGCAACAATCGGTGACCCCCTCCCCGCACCCGGTCCGTGCCCACCAAGCCACAGGCCGAAAAGGCTCCCGGAGCCGCCGCGACCGCGCGGGCCGTGGCAGCTCCGGAGCGCGAACGATGCGCCTCAGCCGGGCAACTCGGGCGGCTCGGACCCGGAAGCCCCGATCCGGCCGCCCCCTCCCCCACACCCGGTCCAGGTCGGCCTGACAGCAGGCCGAGGAGCCCCCCGGAGCCACCGCAACCGCCACACCGAGGAGCCGTGACGGCAGCGCGCGGCGGCCCCCACACCCGGCCCGGGCCCTGACCCGAACGCAGGTGAGGAGGCTCCTTGAGCCGCCGAGCAGGCCGCAGCAGCTTCTGAGCACGAGCAGGGTGCCGCAACCGGACGAAGCGGGCGAGCCGCACCCGAACGCGCCGAACCGGCCGCCCCCAGACTCAGCGACCGCCACGCCGGGGGCTGTGGCAGCTCCGAAGGGTGAGCGGTGCCTCAGGGACGGAACACTCGGGCCGCACCCAGACGCGACGATCCGGCCACCCCTCCCCCACTCCCGGTCCAGGCCCCGCCACACCGCAGGTCGAGAAGGCTCCCGAAGCTGTCGCGACCGCTACGCCGGGGGATCGCGGCAGCTCCGGAGCGCGAGCGGTGCGCCTCAGCCCGGCGAAGCAGGCGGGCCGGACCGAAGGCGACGATCCGGCGGCCCCCAGCCGCCGCGACGGCCACGCCGAGAGCTGTGACAGCTCCCGGGCGCGAACGGTGTGCCGTAGCCGGGCGAGGCGGGCGGGCCGGAACCGGAGGCGGCGATCCGGCGGCCCCCGCAGCGACGGCCACGCCGAGGGGCTGTGGTAGCTCCGGGGCGCGAACGGCGTGCCGCAGCCGGGCCGAATGGGCGTGGCCGGACCCGGACGTCGATCCGGCAGCCCCTCCCTCGCGCCCAGTCCAGGTCGGCCCGAACGGAAGGTCGAGGCGCCTCCCGGAGCCACCGCAACCGCCACTCCGAGAAGGCCACGGCAGCTCCGGAGCACGAACAAGCGGGCCGCAGCCGTGCAGGGCCCGGTGCGAGGGGTCGTCGGCGAGCGTCCGGGGGGCGTCGGCGCTCGGCGGGTCAGCCGACCGTGCCGAACGAGGCCCGCCCTGTGGGGCGGTAGGTGTGGATGGCCGTCCCGGCGGGCGTCGTCCGGGAGGCGGTCAGCTCGTACGCGGTCGGAAGCCCCCCGGTGGGGAACAGCCGACGCCCGGCCCCCAGCACCACGGGAAAAACCAGCAGGTTGATCTCGTCGACAAGATCCCGGGCGAGCAGCCACTGCGCCAGCCGCCCACTCCCGTGCACCTGCAACTCCCCCTCCAGCACGTCCTTGACCCGGACGATCTCCCCCTGCAGATGCTCCCCGTCGAGCACCGTAACCGGCCCCCACGCCGGCGGCTCCTTGAGACTGGCCGAGGCAACATACTTCGGCAGCCGGTTCAACCCGCCCGCCACCGGATCGCCGGCCTCATCATGCTCGGGCCAGTACCCCGCGAAGATCTCGTACGTCCGCCGCCCGAACAAAAACGCCCCGGCCCGCCCGAACACCTCGCTGACGAACTCCCCCATCCCCTCATCGACATACGGCGCGGCCCACCCCCCGTAGTCGAACCCATCACTCCGGTCCTCCCCGGGCCCCCCGGGCGCCTGCATGACGCCGTCCAAGGTCACAAAACTGGTCAGTGTCAACTCGGCCATGCCCCTGCTCTCCTCACCCGAAAACCCCTACCGCAACGCAGCCTCCCGGACCACCCCGCCCCCACCTCCCCGCCACGCAAGCAACCCCCCGATCGGCGCAACACCCCCCACACCCTGACCGACTACATTTGACGCCGTCGGAAGGGTGGCAGCCTGATGACCGCTCTCGGAAAGCAGGGCTGCGCCAGCGGCAAAGGCACCATCTACCAGCGCAAGGACGGCCGCTAGGAAAGCGTTGGCTACGCCCTCGCTGACACAACCGTGGCTCCCCGTCGCCCCCTCCGACAGCACCGTCAACGAGTACCTCACCTACGGCGGGCAGCAGCGTGATCCACCGGCTCCGTGAGGACGCCAACATCCGCTACTCCGCCTGCCTCCGCCACCACCTCAGCCTCGGCCTCGACACCAAGAAAGTCGCGCGGCTCACCGGCAAGAATGTACGCACCTCCTCGACCGCCTCGCACCGCCTGCCAGTGATGCACCCACGTGCTCGACGCCGAACGGAAGAGGTGCTGCGCGGTCAGCGAGTGCTGCAAGTGCTGCGAGAAGCGACTCTCCGGTCTTAACTGACCTACGTGCACTCGGTGCTCAAGTCCGCCCCCAGATACGGCGTCCGCGAACACGAGCTGCCCCGCAACGTCAAGGCCACCACTCACCACGCGCCGTACGAACTCGTCCTCCGTACGGAACTCCGGAAAGGCGAACTCCTCGGCCTTCACTGGGAAGACCTCGACCCCGACAGTGGAACGGCGAGCGTTCGCCGCTCCCTCCAACGCACCCAGGGCGGCGGCCTGAGGACCCTGTACACCCAAAACTCGTCCCTCCGAACGCCGCATCGGCCTACCGACCGGGTCCGTCCACTCGCTGAAGAGCCACCGACAACATCAGGAAGTCGAACACAAGGCTGCGCCGTCGGAACGTGCTGCTCCAAGCGGCTCTCTCCGCTGACGCTGGCCTACATCCACTCCGTGCTCAAGTCCGCACTCGAACACGCCGTGCGCGAGGAGGAGATCCCTCGCAACGTGGCCCGCAACATCCGCACCGGCACACCTCGACCCCGACGCTTCGAACCCCTCACCGCCGACGAAGCCCGCCAGTCCCTCACAGCCGCGCGCGGGCACCGGCTCCATGCCCTGTTCGAACTGGCGCTCCACACTGGACTCCGCAAAGGCGAACTCCTCGGCCTCCGCTGGGAAGACCTCGACGTCGACCGGGGCACGGCTGCCGTCCGCCGCACCTTGCAGCGCACGAGCACAGGCGGACTCACCACGTTGCCCACCAAGACCCGGGCCTCCGAGCGCCGCATCGCCCTTCCCACCCGCTGCGTCCAGTCGCTGAAGCTCCACCACGAATAGCAGCAGCGCGAGCGTGAGGCCGCGGGCACGACGTGGCTGCACGACGGGCACGTGTTCACCACGGTGCAGGGCAGACCGATCGACCCGACCAACCTCACCCGCACCTTCCTCACGCTCCTCCGCAAGGCCGACCTCCGCCGCATCCGCTTCCACGACCTCAGGCACTCAACCGCCACCCTGCTCCTGGAGCAGGGAGTCGAGCTCGTCGTGATCAAGGAACTCCTCGGCCACGCCCACATCGGCGTCACCGCCACGGTGTACGCCCACGTCCGACTCCGCCTCCAACGCAACGCCATCGACAGCCTCAGCACAACACTCGGAACCCTGGGAATCACCGAGACGGCACGCTCCGACGGCGACGAACCGCCACCCTGCAACGCGCTTGTCCGCTGACGTTGGCGTCAACTACTGCCGTCAAGACGGCGAGAGGCCCCGCCAGAGTCGGCTCTGGCGGGACCTCTCAGCGTCGAGTCAATTCACGACAACAATTCGCGACGAGACTCCGAATAGGAGTCCGCGTTCTCCGGGAGAAGCTCCGACATCTTGCCGAAGAACGCCGCTCCCGCACCCCTCAGCGCCGCCACGAAATCAGACGTTGAAACGCTCGCCCTCTTCGCGTCGTTGCCCGATTTCGCCGAAACGAGAACCTGAGACCCTTGCTGTCGGAAAGAGAGCTCAATCGGCTGATCCGGGAAATAAGTCGACGCGTACCCTGCGGCCGAGAGTTGCGGGACCATGCTGGCCACGTATGCCCACAGCTGGTCAACGTAATCCCATTCACTGATCCCGATGATCTCAACTCCGTGGATGGCGATTCGCACCGCACCCTCGACGTAGTCGGCATCAGCTGGGCGGGCGGTGCAGGCACCAACCTGCACGAACTTGCCGCCCGAATCCCTCAGGTACGTCTCGATCTCGATCACGGCGCGATTCCTCATGTCAGGGAGTAACAGGGTAGAACTGGCCGACTCGGCCTTTATTCATGCCGAGAACATAGTCTACTCCGTTGACGTTTCCCTGAATCTGATACATACCCCTGCTTCCTCGCTGAACGAGCGCATCCCTGTTCTGGCGCATGACCTGCCCGATTGCGTCCTGAACATCAGCAACGCTCATCTTGGGGTCGAAGAAAGACTGCTGGGCCTTTACCGAGCCATCCCACATTTTCGGATGATGACGAGTGAGGATGTGCTCCATTCCCTTCTTGTCCAGAAGGAAGGTCTGGTTCCCGAACTGGAAGCGTTGGCTGCTCCAATCCCGGAGGGCCGGAATGCACCCTCCACTGTTGTGAACCAGTACCGGCGTCTCGCCCGCCAGCACATAGTACGTGTGGAGGTCAGCGACGGTGAGGTTGTAGGTCCTGTCGAAGGCTTCATAGACCCGGACGGCCGCGATGGCCGCAGAGGCCCCTTGGTCAGTGCGAAGCGCCTCACCCGACTTCAAGTCTCGGGCGTCCTTCCACGCCTGCTCGGCCTCCGACCAGAACGGGTGATGACCCGTCGTCGTGATGATCTCGATGCCGTTGGGAGTCTCGATTCCCAGATCGACGTAGGTCTTGTCGTCCTGGGTGTAGATCGTCGCAGTGACAGCCCTATTTGCCGTCTCGCCGGTCCCCGGGTCGGTGGCGACGACCTCGTCGCCACCGACCAGGTCCTCGATGGGGCGGGTGCTTCCATCGGCCAGCAACACCTGCGTGCCAGCCACAAAGCTGTTCTTACCGCCGCAGGGACTGGCGGCCGCCGCGTTCGCCTTCTTGATGGTCAGAGAGCGTGAGCCGAGCCCCGCCGAGACCATCTCACCTATCAGCTGGCCGTCAGGCTTTTCGTAGATGTCCGACGAAACCTGCTCACCGCTTTCCAGGGCTTCCAGCCAGTTGTTGCACTGGACAAAGTCACAGGAGTGACCGTTGAAGTAGTCGAGCTCCTCATCCGATGCGCCGTACAGCCACATCTTGTATGAGATCTGAGAAGTGACCGATCCGTTGCTCTGGTCATACTTGCGTTGCATTCGAGCAAGAGTCTTGCCCGGAGTGTTCTTGCTATTGCGCAGGTAGTCTTTCTTGCCGTTCAGGATGCTCGATCGAGCGCGGTTGAACGTATTCCTCGCGTTCTGGCCTATATTGTTTCGCCGGTACTGCCGCGCTTGCGCAACCTCCACGACATTCTGCGAAGCCGCCTGGAAGCCGGGGTCGCTGTCGCCCTCGAAGTACTTGAGGCCGTCCGGGTCCAGGTTGGTGATGGGGTTGCCGTTGGCGTACGTGTACCCGTTCATCTGGAGCGGGTCCGTGATGTCGATGATCGGGTCGACCGTGATGAAGCGGCCGGTGCTGGCGTCGTATTCGCGGGCGCCGATATGCGTCAGGCCCGTCGTGTTGTCGTCGATGCCGACACCGAGGAACGTGCGGTCGCCGGGCCAGAAGGCGGGCTGACTTCCGCGGGGGTTGCCGTAGGGGTCGGACTTGCGGCGCGTGGCCGGCTGGCCGGCCTTCTGCTCGACGCTGATCGTCGCGGTGTTGTGGTGGTCGGTCAGCAAGTGCGACAGGGTGTGACCGGTGGTCTTGCCGTTGGTGCGGCGGACCGTGGTGGGTGCCCCGGGGCTGCTGTAGTAGCGGACGGCGTCCATGGCCTTGCCGGCCTTGTCGACCGTGATCTCGGTTTCGCCGAGGTAGAGGGTGCGGGCGCTACCGGTGTCCTGGACGACCCGGTTGCCGGATGCGTCGTAGAGGTAGGTCGTGACGTTGCCGAAGCTCCACTGCTGGGCCGGCGTGGGGGCCGGACCGGCGCACGTGAAGGTGTGCAGGTCGTTGCCCTCGGCGGTGTTGTCGCCGGGAACCGTGAGGCACTGGTTCGTGCCGGTGATGAGGGCCTTGTCCGTCTCCCGGTAGGTGAACTTCTGGCTGGGCTCGCCCGTCTTGCATGCCTTCAGGAGCGCCTTGCCGTTCTCGGAGGTGAGGCACTTGCCGAGGGCCTGGACGGTGTCGCCGGTGATGCGCCACTGCTGGGGCTTGGTCTCGTTGCAGGACAGCAGCTGGACGGGAGTGCCGTCAGCGGTGCTGCCGTCCTGGACGTCGAGGCACTTGCCGGCGAGGCCCGTGACGGCGACGGAACCGATGCCGGGGCTCGTGGCCGAGAGGAGCTTGGTCCGTCGGTCCCAGTTCAGGGTCTGGGTGTCACCGTCGATGGTCCGGGTCTTGGTACTGCCGGCCGCGCTGTAGGTGTAGGTGGACAGGGAGTCGGTCGTGGAGCCGGGCGTCCTGGTGGTCTTGTTGACCTTGGTCAGGGCGTGGGGCTGCTTCTTCGGGTTGGGCAGGGCGCCGCCCGTGATCTCCACGCCGTACGTGTACGACGTCTCGTCGTCGAGAGCGCTGTTGGCGGGGTCGCGATCGGTGAGCTTCGTGCGGTTGCCTATGGCGTCGAACTGGTAGTCCTGCCAGTAGGCATCACCCGCCGTACCCGATCCGACCTCGGTACGTGCCGGACCCGCGGGGCTGGTGGGGCAGCCTGCCGTCTTGCCCGTCCAGGCGCGAACGAGCTGGCCCATGGCGTCGTAGGTGTAGCACTGCCGGTCCACGAGGGCCGGGGACTGCGGGGTGGCACCGGGGTAGGTGTCCGTGATCTCGGTCGGGTTGCCGACCGGGTCGTAGGTGTAGCTGAGGGAGGAGAGCAGGTTCGAACCCGACGTGGGGTCGCGCGTCTCCTTGTGGCTGGTCGCCGAGGCGACCCGTCCGGTGTGCGGGTCGTAGGTGTTCGTCGTCCACACCCGGTGGGGTGCGTTGCCCGAGGCGGTACGCAGGATCTCACCGTACGGGCTGTAGACGGTGTCGGAGGTGTACCAGGACAGGCCGGACATGGTCTGCACCATGCCGTCGGCGTTGTACCGGGTGATCAGCTTCTCGGCGGCGAGACCGCCGATGGTCTCCGGGAGGGTCGTCGACTGGACCTTGCCGGTGGGGGTGTAGGTGGTGCTGTAGGCGTAGCTGCCGGCCAGGCCCTTCGTGGCGGGGACGTCCGGGACGGTGATCCGCGATCCGGTGGGCCGGTACTCGCTGTCGTATCCGGTGACCTCGGTCTTGTACGAGCCTGCCCCCCACTTGCGGGTGGACGCGACCGGCTGGCCCTTGCCACCCGGGAGGGTGTCGTAGGTCCAGGTGGCGATGGGGTCGGCGGTTTCGGAGTCGTCGCGCAGCGCCGTCTTGCGGCCGAGCACGTCGTACGACGTGAACTGGGTGACGTTGTAGACGTTGGTCGTCGAGACCTGCTGGTCGAGGTTGTTGTAGGTGAAGGTCGACTTGCCCGTGTCGGGGTCCTCGGACGAGATCATCCGTCCGCGGGCGTCGTGGGTGTACGTCCAGTTGTTGCTGGCTGTGTCGGTGACCTTGGCGAGCTTGCCCCGGATGTCGTAGGTGTAGCCGGTCCTGGTCGACGTGCTGAGGTCGGTGGCGGTGTAGTGCTCGATGACGGAGGTGCGGCCCAGGGCATCGGTCCACGTCTTCGCCGCGCGGCTGCCGGACAGCGGGGTCGACCCGGTGGGCGACATGGCACTACGGGTCAGGGTCCAGTCGCCACCGTACTGGGTGACGGCGGACTGCCGGGCCTCGCCCTTCTCCAGAGTGGTGACGCGCACGGCCCGCCCGAGGCCGTCATAGGCGGTCTGGGTGGAGCTGGGCACCTCCGTGACCGACTTCGGGACGTAGAGCTCCGTGCTCACCTTGCCCTCGGCGAGGTACCCGCTGTTGGTCTGGCTGACGGTTCCGTTCGCGCTGTGCAGGGTGTCGGTGATCAGGCGTGCGCCGCCCGGTCCCTCGCTCTGGCTCTGTCGCGGGCGCAGCAGTCCGTCGTACATCGTGATGGAGGTGCTGTAGGTGCCGTTGTCCTTGAGCGTGCGGGAGATGACAGCGGGGGTCTTGCGTTCGGTGATCTGGTACTCGAACGTGTAGGCCGCCGGGTCGGTGGGCTTCTGCGACGGGGTACGGACCTCGGTGCTCCGGCCGAACTCGTCATAGGTCGTGAGGACCTTGCGGCCGTTCGCGTCGATGGCTTCCAGGACGCTGCCGCGGGCCGGGTCCACCTTGGTGGTCACGGTGTGTCCGAGAGCGTTGGTCGCCGTCGTGGAGAAGGCAGGGCCGGTCGCCGGGCTGTACGTGACGCTCGAAGGGTTGCCCGCGGCGTCGTAGGTCTTGACCGCGCGGCCGAGCGAGTCGTACTCGGTGCGGCCGGACGTCGTCCAGCCCGTGCCCGCCGCGTCGGTGCCGTCGACCTGGTACGGGAGCCCCTTGGTCGGTGCGGCGCCGAAAGCGTTCACCGCGTCGTACGAGGTCCGGGCCGCGTTCAGGCGCGTGCCGGCCTCGATGCCGCCGCCGGCGCAGTCGCCTGTCGTCTCCACGACCTCGGACTGCAGACCAATCAGGTTGTTCGTGGGGTTGTGGACGTACTTGGGCTTGGTGCAGGACTGCTTGACGGGGGTCCAGCCCGTGCCCGCGCTCTCCGAGACATCGGTTTGCGTGGTGAGCAACAGGCCGTACGAAGTGGGCTCCTCCTCGTACGTGTTGAGGGTGCGCACCCTGCGGGACTTGCCACCGCTGACGGACTGGATCTCGTCGGTGCGTGACGTGCCGAGGCGGTAAGCCTCCAAGGGAGTGGTGTCCGCTCGCGGCCGGGAAGCGAGCGGCTTACTGCGCCACGGCGCGACCAGTGTGCGGCTCTCGACGCTTCCGCCGGCCTTGGTGTAGGTGATCGTCTCGGCGACTTGGCCCTGGTACTGAGGCAGGTCCTCGCCCAGCTCGTCCGTGCCGGTGGAGTCCTTGACCACGATCTTGGGGGATCCGGTGGACAGGCCGCGGAAGTAGCGGGTGCGCTTCTGGGCCTGCTCGGTCGCGGTGGCCTTGCCCGTGTTCTCGGTCGCACCTGTGGTGGTGAGGACGGCGGCATAACCGCGCCACTGGCTGTAAGTGCGCCAGTCCGGCTTGGTGAACTCGTCCTCGTCCTTGGCCCAGGCAGCGTCTTCGTACGTGTAGGTGGTCGTGACGTCGGGGCGCTGTGCGACGCGGTCCCTCTCGACCACGCTGTCCACGACGTACTTGTTGAACAGTTCGATCGGCGGGATCTTGTCCGGCTCCAGCCCCGAGTCCGCGGACCAGCGCACCGGGAAGCAGCGCGTGGTGTTCTTCGCGAGGTCGGGGATACTCGTGCCCTTGGCGCACGGAGCGGAGTAGCCGACCTCGATCGCGCCGCCGGTCTCGGTGAGGATGGTCGCCACCCGGAGCCGGTCGAAGTCCGGTGCCGCGTCCGGCCTTCCGCCCACATCTGCCTTGAGAACACGGTTGGGCATGTCGACTTCGTTGGCCTTGAAGGAGACCGGGGGCAGCGGGACGCCGAGGTTGCTGTCCTTGGCGCCGTAAGCGGTCCGGGTGATGGACTCCAGCCACAGCGGGGGGCTGGTGTCAGTGCGGTGCTTGGGCAGCGACTGCTTGAGCGCCCACTGGTCGACCTTGGTGAGTGCCGTGGATCCCTCGGTGCGCTGACCGTACGTGGTCACCCTGTCCAGGCGCATGCGCGACCAGAACGTCGGGGAGAAGGATTCGCAGACGACCGCGTCCATCTTGCAGTTCAGGGAGGCGGGGGTGTCGTACCAGCCGATTCCGTTCTTGGAACCGAACAGGGAGTCCGCGCAGGAGACGTTTTTCTCCTCGAAGCACCGCTGCTCCACCCCGAACTCGATCCGGCCCGCAGGAGCGCCGGCCAGGTTGTTGGCACGGAGGCCGTAGAGGATGCGTGTCGGGTATCCGCCGCGGATGTAGCCGACCTTGGCGCGGTCCTTCTCGTTGACCTTCTCGTTCCTGGCGTAGCGGTTCTCCTCCTTCGCCCAGTCGATGATCATGGCGTTGCCGTGGAGGTCCTCGACGTAGTCGAGGTTCCAGCGCCATGCCTGGGTACAGGAGGAATCCGTGTAGGCCGACTGGTAGCAGGGCTCGCCGGGATGGTTGCCGAAGACCGGGACGGTGAAGACGGAGTCGGTGACGGTCCTGGGTGACGATCCGTCCCCGTGAGTACCGACACTGTGGCGGCCGTAGTGGTACCGCATGCCGTCACGCGTGGTGACGACCCAGTATTCGCCGTCCTTCGCACCGTTGCCGCTGCCGGACATGAGCTCGACCTTGGAGCCGTCATCGGTGGCAGGGACCCACTTTTTGGTGACGGGGTCATGGACGAGTTCGGTGCTCGCGCCGTTGAGGGAGAGGACGACGTTGTCGCCGGCCCAGCACAGGTCGCCCTTCTTCTTGTCCGTCGCGTTGTCGTTGTTCGGCTTGCCGCTCGGCGATGCCTTCAGGTCGTCGGAGCAGGAGCGGTATCGGCGTTCGATGAAGCCAGGGTTGTAGTCCCAGCCGTCACCGATCCAGGACGCCTGGCCGTTCGTCACGGAGGTCCTGCCGTCCACCGCCTGCGAGGAGTACGTGAACGCGATGGACGGGGTGGGCCCGGCGGGCGCGGGAGGCACCGCCAAGGGGTAGGTCCACGAGAAGCCGCCGCCGCTGCCGCCTGCGGTCCAAGAGCCCGACGGCGAAAGGGAAGTGGCCTTGTACGAGCCACCCGCACCCTCGGCGCCGTCGGAGGCCACGACAGCCATGGCGGCTGCGCCGCCCCCGGTCATCGTCCGCATGCCCTGAACGGGGGCCGCGGCCGGATTGAGGGTCGCGATGACCCTCTTGCCGTCCGCGTCGTTGGAGCTGGGTACATCGACGGAGCCCGAGCATTCCGACCAATCGGGGTGGTCAAGGAAGCACGCGGGGTACTGCCGCAGCTTGAGGCGCGAGGCCCACTCGGTGCCGTACAGGTCCTGGAACTTCGAGTAGTCCAGGGCCACGTCGACCGGGTTCACCGCATCGGCCGGAGGCGTGATCTTCATAAGGACGCCGTCGACACCTGCCGCCTCGGTCTTCTCGCGGCCCTCGACAGCCGCAGACCAGGTACCCGTGGGCGCAGCTCCGGTTCCCGGAAGCTTTCCGATACTGACCGGGAGCGAACCGATCGGCACAAGGCCGGAGCCAGTCGGCGACAGCGGAATGGTGGCCGAATCCTCCTTCGGTGGCGCCACCGCACTCGGCGTGTACTCCTGGAGCGCCTTCGGCGGATCACCGACCCACTTGTTGAGACCGTCCATGGCGGCCTGGTCGGGCCTGACCTTGGCATCCTTCTGCAGCCCCGGCAGTTCGACGCCACTGCGGTCGCCCGGTGGCGCTGCCCAAGCCTGGGCAGGCATAAGACTTGCGACCAGCACCACCGAAAGTGTGATGCCGGCTCGCCCGGCAAAGCGCGCGCGAACTGCGCGCGCCTTTCTGTTTCCGGGCAGGCGGAAATTCGCCGAGAACGGCGACATGCGGACCCCCCACGATCTGCCGCCTCGGCTATGGCACAAGGCTGGCAGGAAACTGACAATTAGCCACTGATTCTGTGGCCAGCAGGCTCGAAACACCATGGTTCCGATATCCGGTGTGGGCATTGTCACTTGACCAGGCGCATACCTCGGGATGATCGGCGCAAATCGGCTGCTAACGACACGCCTCGCGGCCGATGTCAGGGGCGAGATGTCAGCGGGATGGGTCATGCTCAGCTCGCACGCCACGCGCCTGAAAGGCCGGGCGGATTCGGCCGTTGAGGTTCCTCAGGTCAAGAGCAGAAGTCATCAATCAGTGCCGAGGGCTGCGAAGTGGTGCGCCCGAGGGGGGAGAAGTACGTCGTGTCTGTCAGTGATTCCGCGGGCGGAAGTCCGCCTACTGGGAGTGGGACCGCGGAAGGTCCCGTACCCGCGCGCCGGTGGTACGGGCGCCGGCGAGCTCTGGGGGGTCTGGCCGTGTTGCTGGCGGCGGCCCTCGCGGTGCCGGTCGGTGTGCATGTGATCGGCGACGGGCCGTCGCGGGCCCGCTCCGGTGAGGATGCTCCGCTCGATGAACCGCAGGCGCGGCGACTGGCAGTGAGCAGCGGCAAAGAGGTCGAAGTGACCGCCGCACAGAGCGCCAACACCACGACGTGGGCGAAGCCCGATGGGACGTTTCGCAAGCAGATCTTCAGTTCGGCCTTCCGTGCCAACGTGGACGGCGCGTGGAAGCCCATCGACACCGGTCTGGAGCGGGTCGACGGCGGCTACGCGGCCAAGGCGGTCAACGGCCGGGTGCTCTTCAGCGGTGGGTCGACGGGGCAGGCTGCCGGTGATGAGCGCGCCTCACGTGGCGTGAGCCGGGTGTCCCTGCGGCAGGACGCACCGGGCGAAGTGTGGACCGAACTGGTCCGGTTGACCACCGGAGGCCATGACATGACGGTCAGCTGGCCCGGTGCCCTCCCCACGCCTGTCATCGACGGTCCGCGTGCCCTGTACGAGAACGTCCGCCCCGGCATCGACCTGGTGATGACCGCGCAGGACGGTGGCTACTCGCATCTGCTGGTGGTCAAGGACAAGCAGGCCGCGGCCGATCCGCTGCTGGGGCAGCTGAAGTACCGCTTGGCCAGCCCTGACATGACCTTCCACCTGGATGAGGAGTCGGACGCACTCAGTGCCCGTGCGGCCGACGGCGAAGAGATCGCGGGCTCGCCGACCCCGATGATGTGGGACTCCAGTGGCAAGGTCGCCACCACCGACGACCAGCCCGCCTGGAAGCCGACCGATGTGGCGAAGCAGCACCCGACGCTGGCGCTGTCGGGCCTGGCCGGCGCTGAGGGCGCGAGACTGAGGCCCGTCGCTGCGGCGCTCGCCGACAACGCGCTGTCCCTCACACCGGACCATGCGCTGCTCAATGCTCCGGAGACCGTGTACCCGGTCTTTGTCGACCCTTCGTTCAAGGGGCACAAGCACGCCTGGACCCTTCTCTACAAGACAGCGGGTAATTCAAGCTTCTACAACGGGCAGAATTACAACGCGAGCGGAACGAACGAAGCCCGGGTCGGCTTCGAGTCCAGCTCCGGTGGTACCTCGCGCTCTGTTTTCAACTTCGACTTCGGCTCTCAGCTCCACGGCGCGGGGGTCATCTCGGCCAGCGTGCGGGCTTTGCAGACGTACTCGTGGTCCTGTGATCAGAAGCCCACGGACATCTACTCGACGCCGTACATCACCTCGTCGAGCACGTGGAACAACATGAGCGGCGCCTGGACCAAGAAGGTCGCGACCGAGCGTGCCGGCTACGGCTACAACAGCTCGTGCCCTGACAACTGGATCGCCCCCGACATCAAGGGGCTCGTCGCAGAAGCGGCCAATGCCCGCTGGGGAGCGCTGTCTCTCGGGTTCGCCGCCCCCAACGAGTCGGATTCGTACTACTGGAAGAAGTTCATCGCCAACGGCGAGACCGCTCCGTACCTCGAGGTCGTCTACAACTCACCCCCGGACACTCCGACCGCGGCGAACATGCAGACCTTCCCGGGCGGCCCGTGCGTGACCAGTTGGCCCGGGACCGGAATCGGCAAGACCAGCATCACCTTCCAGGTCAAGGGCTCCGACCGCGACGACCGGCCCGATCAGCAGAACCTCGACCAGCTCCAGATCGAGGTGTGGAACGCCGCCGGCGGGCCGCCTGTCTTCAACCAGTGGTTCTCGGCCAACATCGACGGCGTCGTCACCGCCGAGGTACCTCAGGCCACCTTCGCGGACGGCCAGACCTACTACTGGCTCTCCCGCGCCAAGGACAAGGACGGAGTGTGGTCCGGCAGCGGGCCGCACGAGTCCGGTAGCGGCGCGTGGTGCGCCTTCACCGTCAGCCACACCGTCCCGCCGAACCCTGCCATCTCCTCCGTCGCCTTCCCGCCGCAGGGTGACGCCTTCACCGAGTGGAGCACCGAGCCCGTCAGCACTCCCGGCCAGACCTTCACGATCAAGGGCAACGGCGCCAAGGCGGCGGACATCCGTGAGTACCAGTGGAGCCTGAACCGGCCCGTGTTCGACCAGAAGGCCGTACCCGTGGCGGGGAGTGACGAGGCCGTCGTTCCCCTCCAGGTGGACGTCTCCGGTCCGAACGTCCTCTACGTCCGTACCGTCAGCAAGGCCGGCAACATCTCCAACCAGAGCGTCTACGGATTCCTGGTCCGGCCGAGGCCCGGCCAGGATAGGCCCGGCGATGTCACCGGAGACGGCAATCCCGATCTCCTCGCCATCGACAAGGACGGCAACCTGCGCACCTACGCCGGGGACAAGGCCGGTGACACCGATGCCTACATCCCCGGTGCGGTGGAGAACGGCCGGCCCGTGGCGCCCGGGTACTGGAAGGATGCGACCACCGGCCAGTCCGCGCTCATCGCGCACGCCACCGACTGGTATCCCGGAGACGGCCTCACGGACCTGATCGCGCGGATGCCCGACGGGAAGCTCTACATCTACCCCGGCACCGGGACCGGCCAGTTCGACGTCGGCCGCCGCATGCAGATGCAGATGCCGCTCAGCGCACCCGACCCGTCCGTCTTCCGGCAGCTCGTCGCGACCGAGGACATCGACGGCGACGGTCTGGGCGACCTGTTCGCCCTGGACGCCGACGGCTTCTGGGTGTTCTCCGGCTACACCGGTTCCAGCTTCGCGTCGTACAAGAAGATGGCCACCGGCTGGGCCGGCCGCGACATCGTCGGCGTGCGGGACGTCTCCGGGGACAAGATCCCGGACCTGATCTTCCGCGACAACACGAATGCCAACCGCGGCTTGGCCCTGCGCAAGGGCAAGCCCGGCGTCAACGGCGGCGTCGACATCACATCCCTGGAGTCCAAGGCGAACTCCGAGGGCGGCGAGGACTACACCTACGCCACCAGCGGCTGGGGCAGGAGCACCTACCCCAAGGTCCTCGGCACTCCCGACGCCAACGGTGACGGCGTCCCCGACATCTGGGCCGTCGGGACCGACGGGAACCAGTGGCTCTTCCAAGGCGGAACCACCGCCGTCGGGAGCGCCGTCGCACGCGACGAGGACGGCTGGAACACCTTCCTGTCCATCGGATAGTCGCGGCGCACAGAGATGACGCGAGCGCCCTGCCGGGAGATCCCTCCCGGCAGGGCGCTTCGACGTGAGCGCTCCCCCGCGCGGAACGCGGGGTCGGATTTCTGCCAGCGGGGAGGTGGTGGGGGTTATTTGATTGAACTCGCAACCAAGCGATGCGGGAGGAAGAGACATGGACAGGAACGCTGTGGCGCTGGTGACCGGGGGAAGTCGGGGGATCGGGGCGGCCGTTGCCCTGCGGCTCGCCGAGTGCGGGGCGGATGTCGCGATCACGTACGTGAGTGATGCCGAGGCCGCGGGGCGGGTGGTCGAGGCCGTGGAGGCGCTGGGGCGGCGGGCCGTCGCGCTGCGGGCCGATGCGGGGGACGCCGACGAGGTGGCGAACGCCGTCGGGGAGACGGTGCGGCGGTTCGGGCGGCTCGATGTGCTGGTCAACAACGCGGGGGTGGGGGCGGTCGGGCCCATGGAGGGGGTGGGGGTGGCCGAGGTGGACCGGGTGTTCGGCGTCAATGTACGGGGAGCTTTCCTGGCGGCGCAGGCGGCCGCGGCACGGATGCGGGAGGGCGGGCGGATCATCACGATCGGCAGTTGCATGACGCAGCGCGTGCCCGGGCCGGGCGGGGTGCTGTACGCGACGAGCAAGGCGGCGACCATCGGCCTGACGAAGGCCCTGGCGCGCGAGCTCGGCGGGCGCGGGATCACGGCGAACCTCGTGCATCCGGGGCCGGTCGACACGGACATGAACCCGGCGGACGGTCCGTACGCGGGCCCGCAGGCGGCGATGACGGCGCTGGGCCGGTTCGGGAGGGCGGAGGAGGTCGCGGACGTGGTGGCCTTCCTGGCGGGACCGGGGGCGGGCTATGTGACAGGGGCGGAGTTCACGGTGGACGGGGGGCACGCGGCATAGCGCGGGCGGGCGCCTGGGCCGGGTCGCGGGTGCGGGTGCGGGTTCTGGTGCTGGTGCGGATGCTGCGGCTGGCGTCGGCGGGTGTCAGCGGGCTGCTCGAAGTCCGATGGCCTATGGCCGAGTTCGCGGTCACGGTCCCAATCGCGGTCGCGGTCGCGGGCGCGAGATACCGGAGCCCATGTGCCCCGGCACCGGCAGGTCCCGCGTCCCTCGGCGGGCCGGAGAGTGGGCCCTGTGCCTCGGGGCCGGCCCCGGGCCACGGTGGCTGAGGGGCGTCCTCGCCAGGGGCCCGATCGGCGGCAGCTCGGAGCTGCGTACCCCCGGCCTTGGAGAATTCCGGATCTCGGCCGTCTTCCGTGGGTGGGTGTGGGCCCCCTGGCCTCTGTGTGCCGCGCGGGCGCGAACCGGGGTACTCCCCCGCCCGTGGGCGGGCCGGGATCCGGGCTTCTCGTGCCTCGGGGGCTCCCCGCCCAGGGAGGCCCCTGGCCTACCCGGCCCTCGCCCTCGGAGCCCGCTCGGAGGGATCCCGTACCGGTGGCATCCTGCGCGACGCCGCCGCGCCCGCCCACGCTCCAGCGAAGTCGCCGTCTGCGGCCTCCAGCGCGCCAGGCCACGGCACAATGCCGGCGCCCTCCGCCGGTGCCCGTCCGGTTCCCCTCAGCCCCCGTCCAAGTCCGCGTGCAGCAAGTGGTGGTCCGAGTTCGGGGTCGGGTGGACGGCATGGGTGCGGGGGGTGAGGGCGCGGAGGAAGAGGTAGTCGAACTTGCTGCTCCAGTCCGTCGTCGGCGTGCACGCATCGGATGGCGTCGCCGTGGAGCGGCAGGCCGGGTCCGCGTCCGTGGACAAGGGCCACATCGGGGCGAGTTCCGCGGCCTGCGGGCGGGCGTTGAAGTCGCCGAGGGCGATCGCGCGGGGGTGGCGGGCGACGGCCGCCGCGAGGCGGCGGACCTGGGCGGCCCGGACCTCCGCCTGGCGGCGCTCCGCGAGGTGGGTGTTGAAGACGCGGACGGGGCGGCCGGCCACCAGCGTGGTGACGGCCAGGTAGCCGCGGTCCTCCGAGCCGCCGTCCGGGTACGCGACGCTCACCCGGTCCGTCATCGGCGCCGCCGACAGGATCGCCTGGCCGTAGCCGCCCGGGTGCCACGGCAGGCCGCCGCAGCGGTTCCAGTTCCGTAGGACCGGCCCGTACGCGACGTGGTAGACGAGGCCGTAGACCTCCTCCAGGTACGTGCGGATCTGCTCCACATCCCGTACGCACGCCTCCTGGAGCCCGATGACCTGGGGCGCGTACGTGGCGATGTCCGTCGCCCGGCCGTAGTTGCGGCCGCTACCGCCGCACGGGTTGCAGATGTTCCACGTGGCGACCCGGTCCGGTACGACCTCCTCCGCGGCGCCCGGCGGCAGCGGGGCGGGACCCCCGCCGCCCGGCGCGGAGGGGCCCAGGAGCAGCAGCAGGCAGGCCGCGGTCATCGCGCCCGCCGCCCACCGCGTGGCCTTGCTCCACACCGGCGCCTCCCAAGGTGAGGTGGAGTGGACGCACATCATCACATGACGTGCCCGGCCCGGAATCGAGGTGCCGCCCACCCCGTCCGTCCGGCATCATCGCGGCATGATCGGCAATCGGATCACCCATCGCACCGCGGACGGCGTCCGCGTCCCCGGCACCTGGCGGCACGCCTTCATATGCAACGGCGGCTCCTACTTCCTCACCGACCTCTTCATCTACGCCGACGGCCTCGTCGACTGCTGGGAGCTGGTCACCCTCGACGAGTTCGAGCGGAAGCTGCGCAGCGGATGGGTGGCCACCAGCCTGCCGGAGGGCGGGCGCGCCTCCGCCCACCACCTGGCCGCCTGGACCTTCGGCGAAACGCACGTCTGGCTGACGCCGGAGCTGCTGCTGGCCGAGGTCCGCGACACGATCGACGAGCTCAACCGCCGCCCGGACTCGACCGGCCGCTGCCTCGCCGCGGTGGACGTCTTCCTGGCGGACCGTACGGAGACCAACCGCGCGGCGGCCCACGCCGCCTACCTCGCGATCCCCGAGACCGTACGGCTCTACGCGCTCGGGGACATGGACCGCAAGGACCACCCCCTGCGGGTGCTGGTGGCGGGGCCGGGCGGGCGGATGCCGGACGAGCGCGGCGAAACGGTTACGCGGGAGGTGTACGAGGAAGCCGTCGGCTACTTCGAGGAGCGCGAGCAGTGGCGTACGAAGGCGGCCGCGCGGGTCCCCGCGGACGGGCCGGCCGAGTCCTTCGCACCCGCGGTCAAGATCTACCACTCGTACCCGCAGCGCGCGCTGGAGGACCCGGGCAAGCAGGGGCTGCGCAACGACTACCCCGCGCCGATCGTCGTCGGTGACGTCACGTACCCGTCGGTGGCGCATGCCTACTGGGCGCGTTCGGCGGCCGAGCCGGAGGTGCGGGACGCGGTCGTGGCGGCGGAGACGGGAGGCAGGGCGCGGGCGCTCGCGGAGGCGGCGGGGCGGCGGGAGGGGTGGGAGCGGGTGCGGACGGCGGTGATGGCCGGGCTGCTGCGCGCGAAGTACGAGCAGCATCCCGAGCTGGCGGCGATCCTGCTCGCCACGGGGGACGCGACCCTGCTGTACGACGACGCCGACTCGGGCTTCTGGGGTGACAACGCGGGGCGCGGCCGCAACTGGTCGGGGCGGCTGCTGGAGCTGGTCCGCTCCGAGCTGGCGGCGGGGCAAGCCCTCGCGGACTGACGCGGGCGGCTGCCGGCAGGATCTCAGGGCCGCGGGGCGACGAGGACCGTCCCGCTCCGCGGTGGAAACAGCCGCAGGTGGCCGACTCGACTCGGCAGGCACCCAGTACGCGAACAACCCAGGAGAACAGTGCACTTCACCGACCGACAGGGCCGGACCGTCGTACTCGACGAGATCACCGACGAGAACTGGCGGGCCGTCGCGGACGTGGCGCCCGCGGACGACCAGCGGCGTTTCGTGGCGGCGCTCGGCGCCCGTTACCTGCTGCTCTCGATGCGGGGCGGGCTGTGGAACTCGCTCGCGGTCCGGGCCGGTGAGGTGGTGGTCGGGCATGTGATGTGGGCGTACGACGAGGAGGGCGGGGCCCACTGGATCGGCGGCATGATCATCGACGCCGCCGAGCAGGGCCGTGGCGTGGGCCGCGCCGCGATCAGCGCGCTGATCGCCCGCCTCACGGCCCTCCCGTCCTGCCGCGAAATCCGCCTCTCGTACCACCCGCGGAACACCCCCGCCGCCCACCTCTACACGACCCTGGGCTTCGCCCCCACGGGCGACGCGGAGGACGAGGAACTGGTAGCCGCCCTCCCCCTCCGCTGACACGCCAACGGGATGCCCCGGCGGACGGTGACGGGCTGGTCAGCTGACCGCTCGCAGCATCCGATGAACAGGCCGGCGGCCCGCCCAGGGGCGCGCGAGCGGCGTACGGGCGGTCAGGCCGCAAGGCACCCAGACGGGCACGCCCCCGGTACGGGCGACCGCGCCAACGGGGACGCAGCCGCACCGGCGACCGCGCCCCGCCCGCACGTAGCCGTACGGGCGACCGCGCCAGCGGGCGCATAGCCGTACGGGCGACAACCCGGCAGGCAGGCCAGCGCGCAGCTGGACACCGGGGCGGGGCGCGGAGCGCACCAGCGCGCAGGCGGGCACGCCAGTGCGTCGGCCGGGCAACCGGATGGGCACGCCCCAGCTTGGGCCGACACCCCGACGGGCACGTCCCTCCGCAATCGGACGCCCATACGGGCGCACCCCCGCGGAAGATCACGCCAGGCGGGCACGCCGCCGCGCGAGCAGGCGGCGTACGGGCGGACAAGCCGCCGGGCACACGGGGGCCAGGCCCGCAGCCGGCCGCGCCCATGCGGGCAGGCCCCGCGGGGGGCAAGCGGACGGGCGGCGCGGCGGGGCCGCCCGTCCGCCCCCGGAGGTGTCAGCCTCCAGGGCTGGCGGGCGTACGGGTGGTCAGGCCGCAAAGCACCCGGGCGGGCACGCACGCGCTCGCGCGGGCCCGCCGCGCAGGCGGCCGCGCCAGGCGGAAAGCACACCAGCACGCCCCAGCGCGAGCACCCCGCGCAGCGCGGGCAAGCGGACGGCCTGCGCGACGGGGCCGCCCGACCGCCCCCACCGCCCCCGGAGGTGTCGGCCCCCAAGGCCAGCGGGCGTACGGGCGGTCAGGCTGCAAAGCACCCGGGCGGGCACGCCCCCGCGCGGGTCCGCCGCGCAGGGTGGGGCAGCGGATGGCCTGCACGGCGGGGCCGCCGGGCCGCCCCCACCGCCCCCGGAGGTGTCGGCCCCCAGAAGCAGCGGGCGCGGGGGCGGTCAGGCCGCAAAGCACCCGTTCAGGCACGCCGCGCAGCGCGGGCAAGCGCAGGGGCGGCGCGGCCGGGCCGCCCCCCGGAGGTGTCGGCCTCCAGGGTCGGCGGGTGCGCAGCCAGCCGCACAGGCGGCGCCCAGACGGGCACGCCACCTCGCGCGGTCCACCGCGCACGCCGGGCAGCCGGGCAGCCGGGCACGCCCGGCAGGCGCGCCGCGCCGAGCGGCACCCCGCCCCGCCCCGCCCCCCAAGGAGGCTCAGCCCCCCAGTTCCCGGTGGCGCGCCCCCAGTGCCGCCTCGCCCGGGGCCGTCAGGGAGCCGAAGAGGCGGAGGCGGGAGAAGCCGCCGTCCGGGTAGATGTCGATGCGGACGTGCGTGCCCACCGCCGGGGTGGCGAGGACGAAGCGGTGGTTCGTGTCGGGCTGGAGGCGGGTGCGCGGCAGGAACTCCTGCCAGTCGCCCTCCTCGCCCGTCCGCACCGACAGCGCCGCCCAGCCCGCCGAGTTGCCCTTGAGGTAGGCCGTGTCGATCTCGACCGCGCGGATCTCCGACTCGGCGACGAGCTGGTAGCGGATCCAGTCGTTGCCGTCGTCGCGGCGCCGGGCCGTCTCCCAGCCGTCGTCCATCTTGCGGGAGCGGCCCGGGTTGATGGTGTTGGAGGGCGGCGAGTAGAAGCGGTTCGAGGCGTCCTGCACCGAGCCGCCGTTCTCCAGGGCCACCACGTCGAAGGAGCCGAGCGCGGCCAGCCACCGCGGGTCAGGCAGGACCTCGCCGTGGACGCGCAGGCGGGCGATGCCGCCGTCGGGGTGCTGGTTGACGCGCAGGTGGGTGAAGCGCTGCTCGCTGTCGACCTCGAAGCCGTTCGCGGCGTGCCCGCCGACCGCCGTGCGCGGGACGATCGTCGTCCACTTCACGCCGGCGCCCTGGAGCTCCTCCGGGGTCGGGGCGAGGGCGCCCTCCCAGTTGGTGGCCTCGACGGAGACGGCCTGCGGCATGTTGCCGCGGAAGTGGGCGGTGTCGACGACGATCCCGCGGATCACTCCGGGGGCGCCGAGGCGTACGAGGGCCCAGTCGTGGTCCTCGGCGGTCGGCCAGGGCTGCTCGGCGGAGACACCGCGGCGGCGGCGGGTCTCCCAGCCGTCCATGACCTTGCCCTTGTGGCCGAAGTCCTCGGGGTCGAAGTGCGCGGCCTCGGAGATCAGCAGGTTCTCGCGCTGGGCGAAGAACTCGTCGTTGGCGGCGATGACACCGGCGCCCAGCTCCCGGGCGGCGAGGTTCGCGTACTGGGTGAAGGGGAAGTCCGCGGTGCGGTAGTCCGCGTACGGGTCGCCGCCCCCGTACGGGTTCGCGTTGCCGGTGAAGGAGGCCGGTCCCGTTGAACGCTGTGCCACTGTCAGTTCTGCCTTTCGAGGAGGAGGCCCGTGGGCTCGGTCGGGGTGCCGTGGTCGGCGATCCGCTTCCCGCGCAGCCAGGTGGACTTCACGACGCCGTGCAGGGTCCTGCCCGCGTACGCCGTGACCTGGTTGCGGTGGTGGAGGGCGGCCGGGTCCACAGTGAACGTTTCTTCGGGGGCGAGCACGGCGAAGTCGGCGTCGCGGCCGGCCTCGATCGCGCCCTTCTGCGCCAGCCCGGCGAGGGCGGCCGGGGCGGCGGACATCCAGCGCACGACGTCCTCCAGGGTGCGCCCGCGGCGGCGCGCCTCGGTCCAGATGGCGGGCAGGCCCAGCTGGAGGGAGGAGATGCCGCCCCACGCGGTGGAGAAGTCGCTGGTCTTGAGGTCGGCCGTGGAGGGCGAGTGGTCGGAGACGATGCAGTCGATGGTGCCGTCGGCGAGCGCGTCCCACAGGAGGTCCTGGTTGGCGGCCTCGCGGATGGGCGGGCAGCACTTGAACTCGCTGGCCCCGTCGGGCACTTCCTCGGCGGTGAGGGTGAGGTAGTGCGGGCAGGACTCGACGGTGATCCGGACGCCCTCGGCCTTGGCCGCGGCGATCAGCGGCAGCGCGTCGGAGGAGGACAGGTGCAGTACGTGGACCCGCGCGTCCAGCCGCTTCGCCTGGGCGATGAGGTTGCCGATCGCGGTGTTCTCGGCGTCGCGCGGCCGGGAGGCGAGGAAGTCGGCGTACTTGGGGCCCGGGACGACGGGGGCGGCGTCGAGGTGGTGGGGGTCCTCGGCGTGCACGATCAGCAGGCCGCCGAAGCCGGTGATCTCGGCGAGGGAGGTGGCCAGCTGCTCCTGGTCCAGCTCGGGGAACTCGTCCACGCCGGAGGGCGAGAGGAAGCACTTGAAGCCGTAGACGCCGGCGTCGTGCAGCGGCGCCAGGTCCTTGACGTTGTCGGGGAGGGCGCCGCCCCAGAAGCCGACGTCGACGTGCGCCTTGGCGCGGGCGACCTCCTGCTTGGTCCGCAGGTGGTCGACGGTGGTGGTCGGCGGGAGGGAGTTGAGCGGCATGTCGAGGATCGTGGTGATGCCGCCGGCCGCGGCGGCGCGGGTGGCCGTCCAGAAGCCCTCCCACTCGGTGCGGCCCGGGTCGTTCACATGGACGTGGGTGTCGACCAGGCCGGGGAGCAGGACGTCGTCGCCGAAGTCCTCCAGCCGGGCTCCGGCCGGCACCTCGGCGTCGTGCGGGAGCACGGCGGCGATCTTCCCTCCGGCGACGGCCACCGAGGCGGCGCGCGTCCCCTCGGGGGTGATGACGCGCGTCGAGCGCAGTACCAGTTCCACAGCCGCGTCGGCCACCGGAACCTCCCCATCTACTTCCACAGAGCGAAATTCAACGTTCTGTTGACGGAGTCTTCCCCGCGATCCGGGGCCAGTCAAGAGCCACCGGACGGACCGCCGACCCGCCGGGACCGCAATTGGAGCTTTCCACAAGATGGAATTAAAGTTTCGCGATACAGAATGGAGCTATCACCACCGCGAGTCGGGCGGATCCCTGACCGGGGACGTCCGCCACCCGGACAAACCCTCTCTGACCGGCGGCGACGGCCCTCACCCCAGCACTGGGGCCGACGCCGTCGGCCGGGTAGGCTGCTCCCTTGCCTGCCAGCACCGAAAGGACCGCGCCGTGCCGACGTCCAGCGCCAGCACCACCGACGACGCTTCCTCCAAGACCCCTGCCGCGAGCGGTGGCGTCCAGTCCCTGGAGCGCGCCTTCGACCTGCTCGAACGGATGGCGGACGCGGGGGGCGAGGTCGGCCTCAGCGAGCTGTCCACCGCCAGCGGTCTGCCCCTGCCCACGATCCACCGGCTGATGCGCACGCTGGTGGCCTGCGGTTACGTACGCCAGCAGCCCAACCGGCGCTACTCCCTCGGCCCCCGCCTGATCCGCCTCGGCGAATCCGCCTCGCGCCTGCTCGGCACCTGGGCGCGGCCCTACCTCGCGCGGCTGGTCGAGGAGACCGGCGAGACCGCGAACATGGCCCTGCTCGACGGGGACGAGATCGTCTACGTGGCCCAGGTGCCCTCCAAGCACTCCATGCGCATGTTCACCGAGGTCGGCCGCCGGGTCCTGCCGCACTCCACCGGCGTGGGCAAGGCCCTCCTGGCCCACACCCCCGCCGACGAGGTACGCGCCCTGCTCGCCCGCACCGGCATGCCCGCGGCGACCGAGAAGACCATCACCACCCCCGAGGGCTTCCTGGAGGCCCTGGAGCAGGTCCGCAAGTCCGGCTACGCGGTCGACGACAACGAGCAGGAAATAGGAGTCCGCTGCCTCGCCGTCTCCGTCCCGAACTCCCCGACCGCCGCCGCGATCTCCATCTCGGGCCCGGCGGGCCGCGTCACGGAGGCGGTGGCCGAGTCCTTCGTCCCGATCCTCCAGGGCGTGGCCGCGGAGCTCTCGGTGGCCCTGTCCAGCCAGAGCCCGGCGTAACACCCCGCCCCGTACGTACGGACACGCACGCGCGCCCCGCCGGAGCATTCCGGCGGGGCGCCGCGCGTACGGGAAGGGCCTCAGCCGGCCGCCGGCTCCGCCGCCACCGGTTCCGTCAGGCGGCCGTCCGTCATCGTCGCCGTGCGGTCCACACGGTTCAGGTGGGCGGGGTCGTGGGTGACCAGGACCGTGGCGGTGGCCCGGGTGCGGGTCAGGGTGGTCAGGAGGTCCAGGACGGCCGCGCCGCGGTCGTGGTCCAGGGCGCTGGTCGGTTCGTCCACCAGCAGGACGGCCGGGTCGTTCATCAGGGCGCGGGCGATGTTGATCCGCTGGCGCTGGCCGCCCGAGAGCTGGTGGGGGCGTTTGCCGGCCTTGTCGGCCAGGCCCACCGCGTCCAGGAGTTCCATCGCGCGGCCGCGCGCGCCGCGGGCCGGGCGGCCCGAGAGGTGGGCCATGACCTGGAGCTGTTCGACGGCCGTCAGGGAGGCCAGCAGGTTCGGCTGCTGGAAGACGATGCCGATCCTCTCCCGGCGCAGGGCCGACTTCTCGGCGGCGGTCAGGCCCGTGGTCTCCTGCCCCGCGACCACGACCCGGCCCGCGTCCGGCGTGACCAGCGTGGCGGCCACCGCCAGCAGCGAGGACTTGCCGGAACCGGAGGGTCCGACCACCGCCGTCAGGGTGCCCGCGGGCACCTCCAGGCGGACCGCGTCCAAGGCGGTGAGCCGGCTCTCGCCGTCGGGGTAGGTGAGCGTGACGTCGTGGACGAGCAGGGTCATCGGGCGCTCCCGAGGGCGGTCAGCGGGTCGACGGCGGTGATCCGCCGGATGGACAGGGCGGCGCCCAGCGCGCCCAGCGCGATCATGATCGCGGCGGGCACGAGCACGGTGGCGGCGTCGAGGACGAAGGGCACCTCGCCCCCGCTGATCAGCGCGCCGAGGCCGGCCGCGAGCGCGGTCCCGAGCCCGGTTCCGGCGGCCAGCATCACCACGGCCTGGCCGAGCGCGTCCCGCAGCAGGTACGGGGTGGAGGCACCCAGTGCCTTCAGTACGGCCACGTCCCCGCTGCGCTGGATCGTCCACACCGTGAAGAAGGCCCCGATGACCAGGGCGGAGATGGCGAAGAGGAAGCCGCGCATCAGCTGGAGCGAGCTGTTCTCGGCCCGGTACGAGCCGATGGCGCCCAGGGCCTCGTCGACCGTACGGGTCCGCGTCCCGGCGGCCCTGTCCGCGGCGGCGAGGTCCAGGCCGCTGCCGGAGACGGCCACGACGGTGGCGAGGGTGTCGATGGAGGTGCCGGGGTTACCCACGCGCTGCCAGTCGTTGAGGTCCATCCAGACCACCGGGGTGTGGCTGTAGGCGGCGGTGCCGGAGACGGCGGCCACGGTCAGTTCGAGCTGGCCGATGCGCAGCCGGTCGCCCGCGGCGAGGCCGCCCAGCTCCTTCGCGGCCTTCTCGGCGAGGACCACCTGCCCCTGGGTCAGGCCCGCCCCGCGCGGCGGCAGCTTCCCGGCCGCGTCCACGCCGAAGACGGAGACGGCGGCGGTGCGCTCACCGGAGACGGCGTTGGTGGTGCGGATGCCGACCGGCTCCGCGGAGCTCACCCCGCGCCGGGCCCGCCAGGCCAGCCAGGCGGATTCGGGCACCTGGGAGTTGGTGAAGGAGACCTCCTGGTCCCCGGCGGGCGCGGCGAAGGCGAGGTGGGTGGCCGGCAGGCCGGTGACGGCCGAGACGTTCTCCCGGGCCAGTCCGGAGGTGAGCCCGGACAACAGGCCGACCAGCAGTGTGATCAGCAGGACGACGGCGCCCATGAGGGCGAAGCGGCCCTTGGCGAACCGTAGATCTCTCCATGCGACGAACATGTCCCCCACCCTGGTGTTCCGCGTGGGCACAGGACATCGCTCCACAGGGGAGATCTTCGTATCGAAAGACTCATCGGGACATCCAACTTTCGGTTGACCGGGGGCGGCCGCGTCCGACTTACGCTGGTTCGGCCATGACTTCCGCTCCTCTCCTCGCACCCCCGCGTCCCGCCTCCTCCGCGGCCGCCCGCGCCCTGACCCCCGTATCGGTGGTGCTGCGGCTGTGCCTGCACGCCCTGCTCGGCGGGCTGCTCGCGCTGGCCGCCGGGCGGGCCGTCGCCGACTCCGCGCCCCACGCCGGCTGGGTGCTCGCCGCCTGCGCCCTGCTCGCCGCCGTCTACGCGGCGGGGGTACGGGCCCCCGCCGTGCACCGCTCGCCCCGCGCCGGGGCGCTGTGGCTGGCCGGGCTCGGCGCGGCCTGGACGGGGCTGCTGGTGCTCTCCCCCGACGGGCTGTGGATCGCCTTCCCGCTGTACTTCCTGGAGCTGCACCTGCTGCGGCTGCGCTGGGGGGTCACGGCCGTCGCGCTGACCGCCTGCGCCGCCATCGGCGGCTTCCTCGCGCACAGCGGGGCGGTGACCCCGGGGGCCTTCCTCGGGCCGCTGCTGGGCGGCGCCGTGGCGGTGGCGACCGTACTCGGCTACCAGGCGCTGTACCGGGAGAGCGAGCGCCGGCGGCAGCTGATCGAGGAGCTGATCACCACCCGCGCCGAGCTGGCCGCGGCCGAGCGCAGCGCGGGGATCATGGCCGAGCGGGAGCGGCTGGCCCGGGAGATCCACGACACCCTCGCCCAGGGCCTGTCCTCGATCCAGCTGCTGCTACGGGCCGCGGAGCGGGCGCTTCCGGAGGGCGACCCGGCCCGGCCGCACATCGCGCGGGCGCGCGAGGCCGCGCAGGACAACCTGGCCGAGGCGCGCCGGTTCGTCCGCGCGCTCACCCCGCCCGACCTGGAGCACGGCTCGCTCGCCGCCGCGCTGGAGCGGCTGTGCTCGGGGGTGCCGGGGCCGCGGGTGCGGTTCTCGCTGAGCGGGCGGCCGCGGGTGCTGCCCACGCCGTACGAGGTGGCGCTGCTGCGGATCGCGCAGTCGGCGCTGGCCAATGTGGTGCGGCACGCGCGGGCCGGGCGGGCCGAGATCACCCTGACCTTCATGGACGCCTCGGTCACCCTGGACATCGTGGACGACGGCGACGGCTTCGACCCCGGCCCGGCGGCCACGGGCGCCTCGGGCGCGGCCGGCGGCGGCTTCGGACTGCCCGCGATGCGCTCGCGCGCCGAGTCCCTGGGCGGGCTGTTCACCGTCGAGTCGGACCCGGGCCAGGGCACGGCGGTGGCCGTGACCCTGCCCCTCCCGCTGGAGCCCCTGGCCGCGCACACCTCGGAGGCAGCCCTGTGACCGTCCGTCTCCTCCTCGCCGACGACCACCCCGTGGTACGGGCGGGCCTGCGCGCGGTGCTCGACACCGAGGCCGACTTCGCGGTGGTGGCCGAGGCCGCGACCGCCGAGCGGGCGGTGGAGCTGGCCGCCGCCGAGCCGGTGGACGTGGTCCTGATGGACCTGCAGTTCGGGCCGGGCAGCATGCACGGCTCGCAGGCCACGGCCCTGATCACGGCCCGCCCGGACGCCCCCCGCGTGCTGGTCCTGACCACGTACGACACGGACGCCGACATCCTGGCCGCGGTGGAGGCGGGCGCCGCCGGCTACCTGCTCAAGGACGCCCCGCCGGAGGAGCTGGCGGCGGCGGTACGGACGGCCGCCGCGGGCCGGTCGGCCCTGGCCCCGGCGGTGGCGCTGCGCCTGATGGACCGGATGCGGACGCCCGCGGAGGCCCTGACGAAGCGGGAGCTGGAGGTGCTGCAACTGGTCGCGGACGGCCTGTCGAACCAGCAGATCTCCAAGCGGCTGTTCCTCAGCCAGGCCACGGTCAAGTCCCATCTGGTGCACGTCTACGCCAAACTCGGCGTCGACTCCCGTACGGCGGCGGTGGCGGCGGCCACCGCCCGCCGCCTGATCCGCACGCCGTAGGGGCAGGCCGTACCCCTCAGGCCACCCAGTGCGGCCGGTCCACCGACGGGGCGAGCGGGGTGCCGTCGTGGAAGGCGGCGGCCAGGCGGTGCACGGCCTCGTCCAGGCGGGCGGCCGGGAGGGTGTACGGGATGCGGAGGCGGTGCTCGAAGGTGCCCGGGTCCACCCCGAAGCGGGCGCCGCGGCCGATGTGGACGCCCGCGGCGGCGGCCCGTTCGGCCAGGGCGGAGCTGACCGGCTCGCCCAGGTCCACCCAGAGCGAGAGGCCGCCCGGGGGCACGTTCCAGGACCACTCGGGGGTGTGCCGCTGGAGGGCGGCCACCAGGGCGGCGCGCTGGGCCCGCAGCCGGTCCAGGCGGGCGGGCAGGGCGCGGTCCATGCCCTCCAGCAGCGGCAGCGCGACGAGCTGGTCGAGGACGGAGCCGGTCATGTCCGAGGAGACCCGTACGGCCGTCAGCTCCGCGATCATCCTGGCGGTGGCCCGGATCCAGCCCACGCGCAGCCCGCCCCAGTGGGTCTTGCTGAGGGAGCCGATGGTGATCACGTGCTCGGCGCCGCCGCGCGGGGCCAGGGAGGCCAGGGGCGCGGGGGCGGGGACGTCGAGGGCGATGTCCGCGATGGTCTCGTCCACCACCAGCCAGGTCCCGGTGCGCCGGGTCGCGGCGAGCAGCCGCAGCCGCTGCTCCGGGGGCATCAGCGCGCCGGTCGGGTTGTGGAAGTCGGGGATGACGTAGGCGAGCCGCGGCACGGTCTGGCGCAGCGTGGACTCGGCGATCTCCATGTCCCAGCCGGCGTCGGAGACGGCGAGGGAGGCGGTGCGCAGGCGGGCGCGGCGCAGGGCGTCGAGGGCGTTGGCGTAGGTGGGGTTCTCGGTGAGGACGCGGTCCCCGGCCGCGCACAGCAGGCCGATGACCAGGGTGAACGCCTGCTGGGCCCCGGAGGTGACGAGGATCTGCTCGGGGCGGGTGGGCAGCCCGCGGCGGGTGAACCGCTCGGCGACGGCGGTGCGCAGGTCGGGCAGCCCGAAGGGGTGGTAGCCGGGGGTGCGGGCGGCGGCGGGCAGCAGCGGGGCGGCCCGGGCGAGGGCGTCGGCCACGGCGCCGTCGGGGGCGCTCATGGCGGCGACGGCCAGGTCGATGCCGGGATCGCCGTCGGGGCGGTGGCCGGCGCCGCCGAGGAGGGAGTGGGCGCCGACGGGGCGGTGGCCGTCGGGCAGCTCGGTCCAGGTGCCGGAGCCGCGCCGGCTGCGGACGTAGCCGCTTTCGCGCAGCAGGTCGTAGGCGCCGGTGACGGTGGCCCGGCTGGCGCCGACGGCCTCGGCGAGCTCGCGTTCGGCGGGCAGCCGGACGTGGAGGGCGATACGGCCGTCGAGGATCAGGGTGCGCAGGGCGTCGGCGAGCACGCGGTAGCCGGGGCGGGCCAGTACCTCGGCCGGGAGCAGGGCGGCCAGCTGGCGGCTGCCGAGGGTTCTGTCCGCTGTGCGGACCACTCGCCCGTTTGCCATGCCAACCTCCCCCGATTGGCTCTGACGGCCAGGCCAATCGGGGACCAGACTCGCGGTATTGGCCCCCGATTGGCAAGGAGATTGCCCGCGATGCTGACCGACCGTGACGAACGCGCCCTGCTGGCCGCCGCCGAGGACCGGGTCTCCCCGCCGCTGGGGATCGGTGCCGCGCTGGCTTCCGTACGGCATGCCCTGGCCCGGCGCACCCGGGAACGGACGCAGGAGCCCGGCCGGGAGCGAGAATCGGTGGCATGCCAGCCACCACGCACTCCGCTCCGCCCGTGATCGCCGGACTCCTGCTCGCGGCCGGGGGCGGCCGCCGGCTCGGCGGCCGCCCCAAGGCCCTGCTCCCCTACCGGGGCCGCCCGCTCGTCGAGAACGCCGTACGGGTGCTGCGCGAGGCGGGCTGCGGCCCGGTGCACGTGGTGCTCGGAGCCTCCGCCGCCGAGGTCCGCGAGCGCGCCGACCTCTCCGGCTGCGTGGTCGTGGACAACCCGGACTGGGCCGAGGGCATGGGCTCCTCGCTGCGCACCGGCCTCGCCTCCCTGGCCGGTACCGGCGCCGGTGCGGCCCTGGTCTCCCTGGTCGACCAGCCGGGCATCGGCCCGGCGGCCGTGGCCCGGGTCCGCGCGGCCTACCGCTCCCCGGCGAGCCTGGTGGCGGCGGCGTACGAGGGGGAGCGCGGGCATCCGGTGCTGTTCGGGGCGGACCGCTGGGCCGATATCGCGGAGACGGCGACGGGTGACAAGGGGGCGCGGGTGCATCTGTCGCGCCACGCCGGGGAACTGGTCCTGGTGGAGTGCGCGGACGTCGCGGAGGCTTTCGACATCGACACCCCGCCCGACCTGGCCCGTCTCGCCTGAGCGCCCTGTGACCGCCGTGGCACTGAGGGCCACCGGAACCGGGAATCTGTCGACTCAGAGAATCTCGACATCAACAAACCATTGAACTTCCACCATGAGGAAATTACTATCCACTGGTCAGAAGCGCCCTGAACCCACAGACGGCGCCCGCGACCGTACTTCGGAACTCTCCACACCCGACGGCACCGCGTGCCGTCTCGCGCGAGCATTCCCCGCGGCCGCCAGGCACCGCCGCTGAAGGAGTGACAGATATGTCCGCACCAGCGCCGTCCCCGCTGGCCATCGTCGACGCCGAGCCCCTGCCCCGGCAGGACGAAGTCCTCACCGAAGCGGCCCTCACCTTCGTGGCCGAGCTGCACCGGCGGTTCGCCCCCCGCCGCGCGGAGCTGCTCGCCCGTCGCGCCGAGCGCCGCGCCGAGATCGCCCGGACCTCCACCCTCGACTTCCTCCCGGACACCGCACAGGTCCGCGAGGGGGACTGGAAGGTGGCCCCGGCCCCGGCCGCGCTGAACGACCGCCGTGTGGAGATCACCGGTCCGACGGACCGCAAGATGACCATCAACGCCCTGAACTCGGGCGCCCGGGTCTGGCTCGCCGACTTCGAGGACGCCTCCGCTCCCACCTGGGAGAACGTCGTCCTCGGCCAGCTCAACCTGATCGACGCCTACGAGCGCCGCATCGACTTCACGGACCCCCGCACCGGCAAGGAGTACGCCCTCAAGCCGGCCGATGAGCTCGCGACCGTCGTGATGCGCCCGCGCGGCTGGCACCTCCAGGAGCGCCACCTGAGCTTCGAGGGCGCCCCCGCCTCCGGCTCGCTCGTCGACTTCGGCCTGTACTTCTTCCACAACGCCCAGCGCCTGATCGGCCTCGGCAAGGGCCCGTACTTCTACCTGCCGAAGACCGAGTCGCACCTGGAAGCCCGCCTCTGGAACGACATCTTCGTCTTCGCCCAGGACTACGTCGGCATCCCCCAGGGCACCGTCCGCGCCACCGTCCTGATCGAGACCATCACCGCCGCGTACGAGATGGACGAGATCCTCTACGAGCTGCGCGACCACGCGGCCGGGCTGAACGCGGGCCGCTGGGACTACCTCTTCTCCATCGTGAAGAACTTCCGCGACGGCGGCGAGAAGTTCGTCCTGCCGGACCGCAACGCGGTGACGATGACGGCCCCGTTCATGCGCGCCTACACCGAACTGCTCGTCCGCACCTGCCACAAGCGCGGCGCGCACGCCATCGGCGGCATGGCGGCCTTCATCCCCTCCCGCAAGGACGCCGAGGTCAACAAGGTCGCCTTCGCGAAGGTCAAGGCCGACAAGGACCGCGAGGCGGGCGACGGCTTCGACGGCTCCTGGGTGGCCCACCCCGACCTGGTGCCGATCGCCATGGCCTCCTTCGACGCCGTGCTCGGCGAGAAGCCGAACCAGAAGGACCGGCTGCGCGAGGACGTCTCGGTGGCGCCGGGCGAGCTCATCGCCATCGACTCGCTGGACGCGAAGCCCACGTACGAGGGCCTGCGCAACGCCGTCCAGGTCGGTATCCGCTACATCGAGGCGTGGCTGCGCGGTCTCGGCGCGGTCGGCATCTTCGGCCTGATGGAGGACGCGGCGACCGCCGAGATCTCCCGCTCGCAGGTCTGGCAGTGGATCAACGCCGGTGTGGTCTTCGAGAACGGCGAGACGGCCACCGCCGAGCTGACCCGGAAGCTGGCGGCCGAGGAACTGGCCGCCCTGCGCGCCGAGGCCGGCGAGGAAGCCTTCGCCGCGGGCAAGTGGCAGCAGGCGCACGACCTGTTCCTCCAGGTCTCCCTGGACGCGGACTACGCGGACTTCCTCACCCTGCCCGCCTACGACCAGCTGGCCGGCTGACCGCACCCGGACGGCCCCCGCGCTCCCGTCGCCCCCGCCGCCCTCGCCGCCTCCGGGCGGCGGGGGCGGTGCCGTTCCCCCGGCGGCCGTTCCCTCAGCGCTTGCGCTTCACCCGCAGCCGCGCGTTCTCGATCAGCGCGCGGGCGTGGTCCGGCGGCCGCTGGTTCGGGATCCAGCCCCGCTCCAGGGCCCCTTCCACCGGCTCCAGCTGGGCCAGGGCCTCCGCCGCCGCGTCGTGCTCCAGCAGCACCGCGCCCAGCAGCAGCCGGGCCTCCAGGGTCTCGGCCGCCTCCGCGCCGAGCAGGTCCGTACGGCCCGCGACCACCGCGCGCAGCAGCGGGGCCGCCTCCTCGCCGCGGCCGCAGGAGAACAGGCAGAGCGCCAGGTCGTAGGCGGCCCGGTGGTATTCGGGCGAGTAGTCCCCGTGGGTGTCCGCGCGGGCCTCCGCTATCCGCCGCAGCGGCACCAGCGCCTCGGTCAGCCGCCCCAGGTGCCACAGCCGGCTGGCCCAGGCCCGCAAGGACATGATCGCCTCGTCGTTGTACGGACCGAGCACCGCGACCCGCTGCTCCGCCAGCTCCTCGCTGAGCTGCAGCGCCTCCTGCACGTCCCCCAGCGCCCACAGGCAGTCCGCCTCCACCCGGCGGGCCCGCAGGGTGGCATCGGCGTTCGGGCCGTTGACCAGCACCCGGCGGCGGACGACCTCCCGGCTGGAGAAGAGCCCCGCCTCGGGCCGGTTCGACAGCCAGTTGCTCTCCGCGTCCCGCAGCATCCGGTCGGTCTCCGTGTCGTGCGCGGCGAGCCGCTGGCGGGCCCAGCGGGTGCCGCGGGCCTCCAGCGGGGACACGTCCAGGACCACGGCGGCGAGTTCGGCGGAGGCGGGCCGGTCCCCGGGCCGCTTCTCCAGCAGCGCGGACAGCAGCAGGTCCAGCGCCGCCGGCAGATCGGGCCGCAGGACCGACAGCCGCTCGGGCCGCTGCGTCAGATGGGCCCGGCGGTAGTCCTCGCGGTCCACGCACAGGCCGAAGGGGCGTACCCCGGTGAGCAGTTCGTACGCCAGGCAGCCGAAGGAGTAGAGATCGCCCAGGTAGGTGACCGGCCCGCCGTTCCACCGCTCGGGCGGCATGTAGGGGGCGCTGCCGATGGCCTGGCCGGGGGCGGTGAGCTGGGTGAAGGGCTCGGGCCCGACCAGCTTGGCGATGCCGAAGTCGCAGACCTTGACGGAACCGTCCGAGGTGAGCAGGACGTTGGAGGGCTTGATGTCCCGGTGCACGATCTCGGCGCCGTGCACATCGGCGATGCCCTGGACGATGCCGCGCAGGAGGGGCGCCGCCCAGCGCCAGGTCCGGTCGGCGATGAAGCGGGCCGCGAGCTCCCGGTCCAGGCCGCGCCCCGTGACGTACTCCATCGCCAGGTAGTCGATGTCCCCGTCGGAGCCGGAGCCGAGCAGGCGCACGGTGTACGGGCTGACCACGCGTTCCAGGGCGCGGGCCTCGTGCCGGAAGCGGGCGCGGGCCTCGGGCGAGTCCAGGGACTGCGCGAGGATCGTCTTCACGGCGAGGGCCTCGCCGCTGGTCACGTCGGCGGCGTGCCACACCTCGCCCATGCCGCCGCGCCCGAGCAGCCGCTCCAGCCGGTAGCGGCCGTCGAGGAGGGTTCCGTCCAGGGGGCGGCCGGGCACCGTCACACCCGGCCGATCACGGTGTGGACCAGGGGCCTGACGTGCGGGGTCCGGCCGACGACCTGGTAGGCGGGGGCGACGCACAGGCTCAGCGGCTCGTGCTCGTCGGAGCGCGGCCAGACCTCGTGCAGCCGCGGATCGGGGGCCTGGCCCAGGCGCAGTTCGAAGTTCCAGCGGTGGACCCCGCCCAGCTCCGCGACGCGCGCCCGCAGGGCGGCGGTCTCCCGGTGCAGGTCGGTCACGGTGCCCAGCGGCACCTGCGGGCCGAGCACCCGGGCGGCCGAGCGGTGCCAGTCCTCCTCGGCGGCCGGATGCTCGGCGAGGACGGTGCGGAAGACGGCCGCGGCGAGCCGTACGTGGGTCTCCGCGCGCTGGTGCGGCTGCTCGGCGGCGGCCTCGGCGGCGTACCGGCAGTGGCTGATGATCCGGTCGCGCAGGGCTCCGTAGGCCCGGGAGGTCTCGTGGTGGGCGCTCTCCAGCTCCGTGGTGCGGTCGGCGCGCAGGGCGTGCACCGCCTCGTACAGCTTGTCGAGCCGGCCGTTGGCCTCCTCGCGCTGCGCGCGCAGCGCCCGGACCTCCGCCCGCAGGGCCTTCACCTCGTGGAACACCTTCCACGGCATGAGTCCGCCCTCGGGCAGGGGCGCGGAGGCGGGGCGGTCGGGTACGGGGTGCTCCATCTCGTGTCCCTCTTCACTGCTCGGGGATGCCGGCGAACTCGATGACGGTCTCGCAGCGTGCCTCGGTGCGCGGATTGACGACGGTGACCCCGATCTCGGTTCCGCCGAAGGTGAAGTAGAGGTCCACCCGGCGGTCCTCGACCTCCTCCTCCCCCACCGACTCGGAGATGTCGACGAGCACGGTGCCGAGGAGCCGCACGCCGGGTGTGTTGACCGTGAGGTCCTTCACCCCGGGCACCGCGTACAGCGACACCTCCATCTCCCGCTGCTGGGCGCTGAGCGGCATCAGGCCGTAGCTGCGCTCGCTGCCGACGCGGACGGACTCCCCCATGAGCACGAGCGGGTCGAGGACGCCGTCGCGGAAGGCGCCCTGTCCCCTGACCCTGGTGATGGGGAGGGCGCGCACGGCGCCGCGCTCCCGGAACAGCGCGCCGAAGCGGCGCCGGGCGGAGATCTCGACGGCGTACGTGTTGGACGCGCGCCGGGAGTGCACGACCTCGGGGCGGCAGGCGTAGTGCACGGCTCCGCCGAGCACGGCGCGGGAGGGGTTCGGCGGGATCACCAGCTGGACCGCGCCGGGGAACTCCTGGTCGAGGTGGCGGGCGAGGCGGGTCTGGACGTAGTGGGACTGGGCGAAACCGCCGACGAGGATCACGCGCAGGCCCTCGCCGGCGACGGCCGGGTCGGCGAGCAGTTCGCGGATCTGGGTGTCCACGAGCTTCACCAGCGGTTCGGTGGTGCCCTGGAACAGGCCGCGCATCACGTCGGGTTCGATGACGACGTGGTCGTCCACCCCCTGCTGCTCGGCGGCGAGGCGTTCCGTTCCGCCGTGCGGGTCGATGATGCGGCTGGCCTTGAGGGAGATGGGGATGCTGACCGGGCTGTCGCTGTCGCCGCGGAAGTGGGTCTTCATCCGCTCGAAGTCGTCCATCAGCTCCAGGAGCTGGGCGGGGGCGGCCTCCAGGGCCTTGAACGCCGCCTGGCCGAGGCGCGGGGCGAGCACCTGGACCTGGAAGCGGCGGTTGATGTAGTTCGAGCCGAGCTTCCCGCCGGAGGGCCGGCGCAGCTGCTCCAGGGCGCCGTCGGCGGTGCAGCGGTAGGCGGCGATGTCCACGGTGCCGCCGCCGCAGTCGACGACGAGGGTGGCCAGGGAGCCGAGGCCGCCGATCCCGGCGGCGCCGTCCTGGGCGCAGTAGACGGTGGCGGCTTCCGGTTCGGTGACGAGGATCAGCCGGTCGCGGTCGTCGGCGGGGAATCCGGCCAGGCGGGCTGCCTCGCGCATCAGGTTGCGCTGCTCGGGCTCCCAGATGGCCGGGACGGTCAGGCACCAGCGGATGTCGGACTCCAGGAAGCCGCCGCCGACGATGCGGTCGAGGGCCGCGCCGCGCAGCCGGCGCAGATAGGCCGCGATGAGCGGTACGGCCTGTTCCGGGGTGCCGACGAGTCCGCCGCCGGGGCCCTGGGTGCCCTCCGCGCCCTCGGGGCTCAGCCACATCTTGAAGCCGTGCTCCAGGCGGCCCGGTTCGCCCGCGGAGCCCGCGCGCCGGGCGGCGTACCCCCAGTCGCGGTCGTTGCCCTCGGGGTCCAGGAAGAGGGCGGAGAGATTCTTCGGGTAGGTGAGGGGCGCGTCGTCCCACTGGTCCGGATAGTCGATCTGGCGCTGGTCGGGCATCTCCGCCCCGGCCGGGAGCACCGCCCAGGCGAATCCCGAGCCGTGCGTCCCGAAGTCGATGGCAGCCACAACCCTGTACTTCATGCGTGCCGTCCCCCTCGTCCTCACCGTGCCTGCGGCCGGAAGGGTGGTCATTGTTACACAGGGTGCATGACGTCCGGACTGCGCGTCAGCTGATCGCCGGAGAAAGGAAGTTGACCGGTTCCGGCCGCTCCCGTGAGCCGAACGACCGATCGGTCGTTACTCGTTCGTAACGCGCCTGTACCTAGCGGTAACAAGAGGGCCCGTGTCACCTTTCCGGTGCCACCGGCCGGCGGCTCCCCCACCTTCCCGCCACGCGACGCGGTCGTCGCCGACTTCGCCGTGGCCGAACGCAGGAGTTCCGCTGTGATCGGATTCCGCAACCTCAGCACGGGCCGGTACCGCCGCCGGGTGCGACGCCCGGCCGGCGCCGCCGCCGCACTGGCCCTCACCGCCGGCGTGCTGCTCGCCGGCGGTGCCGGGACCGCCGCTGCCGCCCCCGGCACCGGCCCGACGGCCGTGGTGTCCCTGGGCGACAGCTACATCTCCGGCGAGGCCGGCCGCTGGAAGGGCAACACCCTCACCAACTCCGGGAGCCGCTACGGCACCGACCGGGCCTGGGTCAGCGGGAACGTATACGATCCGGCGCGCGTGTACGGGAGCACCGCGGGCGGCTGCCACCGCTCCGACTCGGCCGAGGTGCGCAGCGCCGGGCCCGTCGCGGACGTGGCCGTGAACCTCGCCTGCTCGGGGGCGACCACCGACAACGTCTTCCGCGCCTCGCAGGGCGGTGTCCCCTTCCGGGGCGAGGCCCCGCAGGCGGACCAGCTCGCGGCGGTGGCCGCCAGTCACGATGTGAAGATCATCGCCCTGTCGGTCGGCGGCAACGACCTGGGCTTCGCCGACATCATCAAGAGCTGCGCGTACGACTTCATCCTCTGGAACTCCTACTGCCACGACGACCAGCAGTACGCCGTGGACCAGAAGATCGACGCGGTCATGGCGAAGGTGGCCAGGTCCGTGGACGAGGTGCGCGCGGTGATGCGTACGGCCGGGTACGCGGACTCCTCGTACCGGATCGTGCTCCAGTCCTACCCCTCCCCCATCCCCCGCGGCGCGGAGAACCGCTACCCGCAGAGCGACTGGAGCCGGCTCAACACCGGCGGCTGCCCGTTCTGGAACCGGGACTCGGACTGGGCGCGCGACTCACTCGTCCCGCAGATCGCCGGCCGCATCAAGGGCGTGGCCGCGGCGAAGGGCGTGCAGTTCCTCGACCTGCGCGACATGCTCCAGGGGCGCGAGGTGTGCGCGAAGGCGAGCAAGCTGGTCGGCTCCACCGTCCCCGCCTCGGCGACGAGCAGCGAGTGGGCACGCTGGATCGACAACAACGAGTCGCAGGGGCTGATCCAGGAGTCCATGCACCCCAACTTCTACGGGCAGCTCGCCGCGGGCCGCTGCCTGGCCCTGGCCGTCGCCCAGCCGGCGAACTCCGCGAGCTCGTGCCGGAACACCGCCGGGCGGGACCACACGGGCATGGTGCTGACCCCGGCCTCCTGATCGCCGGGGCCGCGTGACCGGCGGCGGACGTACGGCGGCGCGTACGCCACACCCGCAGTGGGTGGCGTACGCGCCGTCGTCGTGTGCCGTCCGCCGACGGCTGTCAGTGGACCGGTACGGGCTCGGGTGCGGTCCCCGAGGCCGCGCGGTTCCTCGCCCCGAGGTGGTTGAAGGCGAGGTTCAGCGCGATGGCGACCACGCAGCCGGTGCTGATGCCGGAGTCGAGGACGACCAGGAGGTCCTTGGGGAAGGCGTGGTAGAAGTCCGGGGCGGCGATCGGGATCAGGCCGATGCCCACGGAGGCGGCGACGATCAGGGCGTTCTCGCCCTTCTCCATGGCCGCGCCGGCCAGGGTCTGGATCCCGCTGGCGGCGACCGAACCGAAGAGGACGATGCCGGCGCCGCCGAGCACCGGCAGCGGGACCACGCCGATGACGGAGGCCGCCATGGGGCACAGGCCCAGCAGGATCAGGATGCCGCCGCCCGCGGCGACGACGAAGCGGCTGCGCACCTTGGTCATGGCGACCAGGCCGATGTTCTGGGCGAAGGCGCTGCACATGAACCCGTTGAAGAGCGGGCTGATCGCGCTGCCGAGGGTGTCGGCGCGCAGGCCCCCGGCGATGGTCCGCTCGTCCGCCGGCCGGCCGACGATCCGGCCCAGCGCGAGGATGTCGGCGGTGGACTCGGTCATGCAGACGAGCATCACGATGCACATCGAGATGATCGCGGCGACCTGGAACTGCGGGGCCCCGAAGTGGAAGGGGGTGGGGAAGCCGACCAGCGGCGCGTTGCTGACGGCGTCGAAGCTGGTCATGCCGAGCGGCAGGGCGATCAGGGTGCCGGCGACGAGGCCGAGCAGGATCGAGATCTGCTGGAGGAAGCCGCGCAGGAACTTGCGCATCAGCAGGACGATCACGAGGGTGACGGCCGCCATGCCGATGTTCTTCATCGAGCCGTAGTCGGTCGCGACCGGGTTGCCGCCCTGCGACCAGTTGAAGGCGACGGGGAGCAGCGAGACACCGATCAGGGTGATGACCGTGCCCGTGACCACCGGCGGGAAGAAACGGACGAGTTTGCCGAAGTAGGGGGCGGCGACGAAGCCGATGACCCCGGCGACGATGATCGCGCCGAAGATGATGGGAAGGGCGTCCGGGCCCTCCCCCTTGCCTATCGCGATCATGGGCGTCACACCGGCGAAGGACACGCCGTTGACGAAGGGGAGCCGGGCGCCGATCTTCCAGATGCCGAGGGTCTGCAGGAGGGTGGCGAGCCCGGCGGTGAAGAGGGAGGCGCCCATCAGGAAGGCGGTCTCGGTGGCGGAGAGTCCGACGGCGGGGCCGACGATCATGGGCGGGGCCACGACACCCGCGTACATGGCGGCCACGTGCTGGAGGCCGCTCGTGAACATTTTCAGCGGAGGCAGGGTCTCGTCGACCGGGTGCTTCTCCTGCGGTACTGCGACTGCGTCTTTGCGAAAGCTGGGCGGATTGGCCACGGCTTCCTCCGGTCGGGTAACACGTCGGCAGGGACGTGGGTGTCTTGGAGGTGGTGCGAAGGCTGTGCGAGTCGAGCGCTGGTGGAGTGGTGGGGGTGGTGGGGTGGTAGGTGATGCGGACAGTGCGGAAACGATTCGCCCATTCCTCGTTCCCGTGGTGCGCCGTGGCGCGTGTCGCACGAGTCACCGCCCCGGGGGACGCCCTTCGGATCGCCGAGGGCGCCGCCCGGGAACGGCTGCCCGCGGACCCCGCTCGGGTCCGCGGCCGCCGGCCGGGGGCCGTCCCCCCCGGCCGGACACCGTGGTATCAGCCCTGCGCGATCCGCGCGAGGCGCTGTGCCTCCTCGCGGGTGGAGACCGCGATGGCGTCCTCGTCCGCGAAGAGCAGTCGGTTGTTCTCCACGATCTGCTTGCCGTTGACGAACGAGGCCGTCACCGGGGCGGCCGCGCCGAAGACCAGGGCCGTGACCGGGTCGGCGATCGAGGAGTGCAGGAAGGTGCTGAGGTTCCACAGCACCAGGTCGGCGCACTTGCCGGCCTCCAGCGAGCCGATGCTGTCGGCGCGGCCGAGGACCTGGGCGCCGCCGTACGTACCGAGGCGCAGGGCCTGGCGCGCGTTCAGGGCGCGCTCGCGGTGCACCGGGTTCAGCCGGTTGATCAGGAGCGCGTTGCGCAGCTCGGTGTGGAGCTCACCGGACTCGTTGGAGGCGGTGCCGTCCACGCCGAGGCCGACCGGGACGCCCGCGGCCAGCATGTCCGGTACCCGGGCGATGCCGGCGGCCAGCCGGGCGTTGGAGGACGGGCAGTGCGCGACGCCGGTCTTCGTACGGGCGAAGGCGGCGATGTCGGAGTCGTTCATGTGGACGCTGTGCGCCATCCACACGTCCTCGCCGAGCCAGCCGGTCGACTCGAAGTAGTCGGTGGGGCCCATGCCGAAGAGCTCGTGGCAGAACTTCTCCTCCTCGACCGTCTCGCTGCCGTGCGTGTGCATCCGTACGCCGAGGCGGCGGGCCAGCTCGGCGCCCTGCTTGAGCAGTTCGGTGGAGACCGAGAAGGGGGAGCAGGGGGCGACGGCGACCTGGGTCATCGAGTCGAAGGAGGCGTCGTGGTACTTCCGCACGGTCGCCTCGGTGTCGGCGAGCGCGCCCTCCAGGGTCTCGACGGCGTGGTCCGGGGGCAGGCCGCCGTCCTTCTCGCTGCGGTCCATGGAGCCGCGGGCGAGGGTGAAGCGGACGCCCATCTCGGACGCGGCGCGGATGATCGAGCCGGACAGGTCGCCGGAGCCCTTGGGGAAGACGTAGTGGTGGTCCATGGCGGTGGTGACACCGCCCCTGGCCATCGCGGCGAGGGAGCCCTGCGCGGCCGTGTAGGTCATCTGCTCGTCGATGCGCGCCCAGGTCGGGTAGAGGGCGACGAGCCAGTTGAAGAGGTTGTGGTCGGTGGCCAGGCCGCGGGTGATCCACTGGTAGAAGTGGTGGTGGGTGTTGACCAGGCCGGGGGTCACGAGGTGCCCGGTGCCGTCGATGCGGCGGACCACGTTGTCGAGGTTGTCGGGGGCACTGCCCGCGCCGATGGACTCGATCCGGTTGCCGGCGATGACGATATGACCCGAGGCGTACTCGGTGTCGTTCGCGTCGACGGTCGCGATCGCACAGTTCTCGATGACGATGCGCGCGGCGGCGCTGTCATGGGCTGCCGATGCTGCCATGGGACTTCCTCGTGCTTTCAGTGGCGGTGCGGGCACGGCAGGACCCAGGGGATTTGAGTGCCGGAGCCGGGGGCCTGGGCAGCTGACAGTACTGCCGCCCCGCGCGGTGCTCCGGGTGCCGATTCAGGAAGTGGGGGTCGTGTCGCCCGGGCCCGGGGCCACTGCGGGGCCCCGGGCCGTGCGTGCCGTACTAGAGGTTGGTCATGTCCACCGGGATGCGCGCGTCGGCGCCGTCCCGCAGGATCGTGGCCTCGATCAGACCGTAGGGGCGGTCCGCGGCGAAGTACACCTCGTTGTCGTTCTTGAGGCCGAAGGGCTCCAGGTCGACGAGGAAGTGGTGCTTGTTCGGGAGCGAGAAGCGGACCTCGTCGATCTCCGAGCGGTGGTTGATGATCCGCGAGCCCATCTGGTACAGGGTCTGCTGGAGCGACAGGGAGTAGGTCTCCGCGAACGCCTGGAGCATGTGCTTCCTGGTCTCGGCGTAGGACTTCTCCCAGTTGGGCATCCGCTGCTCGTCGTCCGACCAGCTGAACCGCCAGCGGCCCGACACCTGGGTGGCCAGGATGCGGTCGTACGCCTCCTGGAGGGTCGTGTACTTGTCCTTGACGTAGCCCCAGAACTCCGAGTTCGTGGAGTTCATGACGACCAGGTCCTTGAGGCCGGAGATGACCTCCCAGTTCCGGCCGTCGTAGGTGATCTGGGTGACGCGGGTCTCCATGCCCTGGCGGACGAAGGAGTGGTTCACCTCGTCGGAGCCGATGAACTTGGAGTTCGCGTCCGAGGTGGCGATCCGGTCCCAGCCGTACTCCTCGATCCGGATGCGCGCGCGCTGGATCGGCTCCTGGCTGTTGACGAACCAGCGGGCCAGGTGGATGCCGAACTGCTCGGCGGACTCGATGCCGTGCTCCTTGGCGAAGGCGTACACCGTGTTCTTGGTGGTGTCCGTCGGCAGGACGTTGGCGTTGGAGCCGGAGTAGTGGACGTCGTCCATGTCGCCGGAGAGGGCGACCGAGACGTTCAGGTCCTTGATGTGGTGGGTGTCGCCGTCCCGCGTGATCTTGACGACGCGGTTCTCTGCTTTGCCGTACTGGTTCTGGCCGAGAATCGTGGCCATGCTAGCTCCCTCGGTAAACGGAGTAGCCGAACGGGTTGAGCAGCAGCGGTACGTGGTAGTGCTCGCCCGGGTTCACCGCGAACGTGATGGTGACCTCGGGGAAGAACGTAGCGCTGTCCCTTACGCGGGGGGCGTCCTGCTGCGCCTCGGCTTGCTTCTTGTGCTGATGCGAGAAGTACGTCTCGGTCTCGAAGCCGAGACGTACGTGGGTGGTGCCCTCCGGCAGTGCCGGCAGGTCTTTGCAGCGCCCGTCGGCGTCGGTGGCGGAGCCGCCCAGGGCCGCCCACTCGCCGTCGGATCCCGTACGGGCCGACAGGGAGATGGCGACGCCCTCGGCGGGCCGGCCGATGCTGGTGTCCAGGATGTGGGTGGACACCGACGCGGTGGTCGCGGTGCTCATGCTCTGCTCACGCTCCTTCTGCGAGTTCCACGAGGCGGGTCAGGCGGATCCGGTTGATCTTGACGAGCTCGCCGCGGGCGGTCTCCCGCTCCTGCTCCGGCGAGTTGCCGATCCGGACCTTGACCGCGTCCCGCATGAACTCACCGGTCGCACCGGTGGCGCAGATGAGGAAGACGTGGCCGAACTTGTCCTGGTAGGCCAGATTGAGTTCGAGGAGTTCACTGCGGAGCTCCTCCGAGGCGCCGGCCATGCCGCGCTGTTCGCGGGCGGAGGTCGGGTCTCCCGGCTTCGGGCGGCCGATCGGTGCGTGGCCCCCCATGGCCTCGCCCAGATCCTCCGCGGTGAGCTCCGCCATGGCGGCCTCGTTCGCGGCGAACAGGGATTCGGCGGAGGCGAAGGGGCGCTGGGCGAGCATCTTGCTCCCCCAGGCCGAACTGGCGCAGACCTCGTGCAGCTCGGCCGCGGCCGCGCTGTCGTCCAAGGTGTTGATCCGGGTGAGACCCGGGGTCGGACTCGAAGACACGGTGGGTCCTCCGTGGCCTGTTGTTGCTGAGACGGGCTGCGCATAGCTAACGCTCTCCACAACACGGCGTCAACACTTTGTTGAAACTTCGCGTACACAAAAGCCGCCGCCCGGATGAATAGGGCGACGGCTGGTCACTGTGGGTCAGGCGGTTCTCACGCCTGGCTGGTTTTACCGGGATTTTCCCTGTTCAGATAGTTGTAGACCGTGAAGCGGCTGACCCCCAGGGCCCCCGCGACCGTCTCCACACCGTGCCGGACGGAGAAGGCGCCGCGCGCCTCCAGTATCCGTACGACGTCCTGCTTGGACTTCCGGTCGAGCTGCGACAGCGGCACACCGTGCCGGCGTTCCAGCGCGGCCAGGATGTGGTCCAGCGACTCGGAGAGCTGCGGCAGGCGCACGGCGAGCACGTCCTGGCCCTCCCAGGCGAGCACGACGTCGTCGGGCTGGGCGAGGGAGGGGTCCATCAGCTCGCCGCCCATGGCGTCGACGAGCGGCTTGACCGCCGCCACGAAGGGGTGGTCGCGGGGCTCGGTCATGGCGTCTCCTCGCCGATCACGTTGACCTGGAGGGTGACGCGGGTGGCCCCGGCGTCCAGCGAGTCGCGCAGCAGCGCGCCCACGGCGGCCAGGACCTCCTCGGTCCCGCCCTCCGCCGTGTTGCCGAAGGGGCCGACGTCCACCGCCTCCAGCCTGGCCTTCTGGATGACCTCCCGGGCGGCCACGGCATGGGCGGGGGCCTCTTCGAGATCGAAGGGCTCGGTCGTGAACTCCACTCTCAATCGCACGCCGTCAAGCTACCCCGCGGCCAGGTTTTTCCGGCAGTCCGCACTTGACATCCGCGCGGGACCCCGTGCAGTCTTCCATCAAGCAGAAAACAACTTCCGCAATACGGAAGGAGCGCACACCCCTCATGGGATACACGGACCAGCGCTTCGATGTGAACCTGTCGATCCTCTTCACGGAACTCCCGCTCCTGGAGCGCCCCGCGGCCGCCGCCGCGGCGGGCTTCACGGCGGTCGAGCTGTGGTGGCCCTGGATCGAGACCCCCGCCCCCGCCCAGGAAGAGCTGGACGCCCTCAGGAAGGCTCTTGAGGACGCCGGCACCCAGCTGGTGGGCCTGAACTTCTACGCCGGCAAGCTGCCGGGCCCGGACCGCGGCGCGGTATCGGTCCCCGGCGAGGAGTCGGACCGCTTCAACGCCAACATCGACATCGCGGCCGATTTCGCCGCCTCGGTGGGCTGCAAGGCGCTGAACGCGCTCTACGGCAACCGCGTCGAGGGCGTGGACCCGGCCGTCCAGGACGCACTGGCCCTGGAGAACCTGGTCACGGCGGCGCGTGCCGCGGACCGCGTGGGCGCGGTCCTCCTGATCGAGACCCTCAACAAGCCCGAGTCGCCGCTCTACCCGCTGGTGAGCGCTCCGGCCGCCGTCGAGGTGGTGGACAGGGTGAACGAGGCCACCGGCCTCGGGAACGCCAAGTTCCTCCTCGACCTGTACCACCTGGCGATGAACGATGAGGACCTCTCCGAGGTCATCGAAAAGTACGCCGCCAAGACCGGGCACGTCCAGATCGCGGACAAGCCCGGGCGCGGTGCCCCCGGCACCGGCGAACTGCCCCTCGCCGAGCTGCTCGACCAGCTCAAGAAGGCGGGATACGAGGGCTACGTGGGCCTGGAGTACAAGGCCGAGGACGCCGCCGCCTCCTTCGCCTGGCTGCCGGCCGGGGCCCGCGCCGCCGCGTAGGGGCGGCACGTCCGGCCGGCCGGCCGGGCATCCCCCGCACTTTTCGTACGACGTATCAAGAGAAGGACCCTCCTCATGAGCAACACCGCTGCGCTGCCGAAGATCGCCTGGATCGGCCTCGGCATCATGGGCTCCCCCATGGCCGAGAACCTGCTCAAGGCCGGCTACTCCGTCACCGGCTTCACCCTGGAGCAGGACAAGCTGGACCGCCTGTCCGCCGCCGGCGGCACCGCGGCCGGCTCCATCGCCGAGGCCGTCAAGGACGCCGACGTCATCATCACGATGGTGCCCGCCTCCCCCCAGGTCGAGGCCATCTCCTACGGCGCCGACGGCATCCTGGAGAACGCGAGGTCCGGGGCGCTGATCATCGACATGTCGTCGATCACCCCGCAGACCTCGGTGGACCTCGCCAAGAACGCCGCAGAGAAGGGCATCCGCGTCATCGACGCCCCGGTGTCCGGCGGCGAGGCCGGCGCCGTCGAGGCCGTGCTGTCGATCATGGTGGGTGGCGAGCAGGCCGACTTCGACGAGGCCCTGCCCGTCCTGGAAGCCCTCGGCAAGGTCATCGTCCTGTGCGGCCCGCACGGCTCCGGCCAGACGGTGAAGGCCGCCAACCAGCTCATCGTCGCGGTGAACATCCAGGCGTGCGCCGAGGCCGTGGTCTTCCTGGAGAAGTCCGGTGTGGACCTCCAGGCCGCCCTGGACGTCCTCAACGGCGGTCTGGCCGGCTCCACGGTCCTGACCCGCAAGAAGGACAACTTCCTGAACCGCGACTTCAAGCCCGGCTTCCGGATCGACCTGCACCACAAGGACATGGGCATCGTCACCGACGCCGCCCGCAATGTCGGTGCGGCCCTCCCGGTCGGCGCGGTCGTCGCCCAGCTCGTCGCCTCCCTGCGCGCCCAGGGCGACGGCGGCCTGGACCACTCGGCCCTGCTGCGCGCCGTCGAGCGCCTCTCCGGCGCCCAGGTCTGACCGCCTCCCCTCCCTGAGGGGACCCGAGTCTCCGGATGGCGCCGGTGCTGACACCTGTCCTGTCGCGCCCAAGCGCCGGCGCCGTCCGGATCACCACTCCCCAAGTCAGTTCAACAAACTGTTGACGCTGCGTTCGTGCCGAATCTAGGCTGTTCCGCATGACGGAAGACGCTTTCCGTCAGCAGTTACCCGTACGGAAGGTCACCATGTCGAAGCGCACGCTGACGACCGAGTCCGGCGCCCCGGTCGCCGACAACCAGAACTCCGCCACCGCCGGCGTCGGTGGCCCGCTCCTGGTCCAGGACCAGCAGCTGCTCGAAAAGCTTGCCCGCTTCAACCGTGAGCGCATCCCGGAGCGCGTGGTGCACGCCCGCGGCTCCGCGGCGTACGGCTACTTCGAGGTGACCGACGACGTCACCGCCTGGACCAGCGCCGCCTTCCTGGACACGGTCGGCAAGAAGACCGAGACCTTCCTGCGGTTCTCCACCGTCGCCGACTCGCTCGGCGGCGCCGACGCGGTCCGCGACCCGCGCGGCTTCGCGCTCAAGTTCTACACCGAAGAGGGCAATTACGACCTCGTCGGCAACAACACCCCGGTGTTCTTCATCAAGGACCCGATCAAGTTCCCCGACTTCATCCACTCCCAGAAGCGCGACCCCTTCACGGGCAAGCAGGAGCCGGACAACGTCTGGGACTTCTGGGCGCACGCCCCCGAGGCCACGCACCAGATCACCTGGCTGATGGGCGACCGCGGCATCCCCGCCTCCTACCGCCACATGAACGGCTACGGCTCCCACACCTACCAGTGGACGAACGAGCAGGGCGAGGCGTTCTTCGTCAAGTACCACTTCAAGACGAACCAGGGCATCCGCTGCCTCTCCAGCGAGCAGGCCGCCGAGGTCGTCGGCTCCGACGGCAACTCGCACCAGACCGACCTGCTCCAGGCCATCGAGCGCGGCGTGAACCCGAGCTGGACCCTGTACGTCCAGGTCATGCCCGCCGCCGAGGCCGCGGACTACCGCTTCAACCCGTTCGACCTCACCAAGGTGTGGCCGCACAGCGACTACCCGCTCCAGCGCGTGGGCCGCCTGGTCCTCGACCGGAACCCGGACAACGTCTTCGCCGAGGTCGAGCAGTCCGCCTTCTCCCCGAACAACTTCGTCCCGGGCATCACCGCCTCCCCGGACAAGATGCTCCAGGGCCGCCTGTTCGCCTACGCCGACGCCCAGCGCTACCGCCTCGGTGTGAACCACACCCTGCTGCCGGTCAACGCGCCGAAGGCGACGAAGGCCGACAACTACGGCCGCGACGGCGTCATGGCGCTGCGCAACGGCTCGCGCCACGACAAGAACTACGAGCCCAACTCCTACCAGGGCCCGGCCGAGACCGGCCTCGCGCTGGGCGCCCCGAAGGCCGTCTCCGGCTGGACCGGCACCCACGAGGCCCCGGCGCACACCAAGGACGACGACTTCTTCCAGGCCGGTGAGCTGTACCGGCTGATGTCGGAGGCCGAGAAGCAGCGCCTGGTGGCGAACATCGCCGGCGGCCTCTCCCAGGTCACCCTGGAGGACGTGATCGAGAAGAACCTGGCTCACTTCCACGCCGCGGACGCCGACTACGGCCGCCGCGTCGAGGAGGCCGTCCGCGCCCTGCGCGACGCCTGAGCCGACAAGGATGTACCGGGGGCCTGACGGGAGGTCAGGCCCCGGGTGCTCAGCCCGACCCGTGGACCCGGATGAGGGGTGGTACGCGGTGAGGGCAGACTGCGCCGGCCCCTGCGGCCGGCGCCGCGTGAGGACCGTGGCGGGCGTGCGAGCCAGTGCGGTGGTCATGGGTTCCGAGGCCCGTCTCTCGACCTGAGGGAGACGGTGCCGGAGTTCCCGTCGCCCGCCCGCCACAGTCCCGGCCTCTCCTTCCTGTACGAGGAGGGCCCTCCTCCCCACACACTCCGCCCGGCGGTGCGAACGTCCTGTCGCGCCAGCCTCGCTCCGTCGGGCGGTCACCACCAGAGCGCCGAGTCACGGACGGTCCCGTGACTCGGCGCTTTGCCATGTCAGCGCTTTGTCATGTCGGCACTTTGTCATGTCACGGCTCCTTCGGGAGGCCGCCCGGTAGGCTCTGGAAGATCGTCGGCGATCGTACGGAGGGGGCAACCGATGCTGCCGGAAGCGCTGTTGGCACTGGCCACGGCCGGAGGGACCGCGGTGGTGCAGGCCGCCGGTACGCAGGCGTGGGAGGGCTTCCGCGCCCAGGTGGCCGACTGGTTCGGCCGCGGCGACACCGGCCGGGCCGGCGGGGAGCTCGTACGGCTCGACCGCACCGCCTCCGAGATCGCCGCCGCCGGCGCGGCCGCCGGTCCGGACGGGGAACGGACCCGCATCCGCCAGGAGGCCCTGTGGCAGGCCCGGTTCGAAGGGCTGCTGGAACTGCTCCCGGACCAGGAGCGCGACCGGGCCGCCGGGGAACTGCGCGCCCTGCTCGACGCCGCCGGAGCACCCGGCGTATCCGCCGGGGACGCGGGACTGGCCGTCGGCGGCGACCTCCACGTCCGCGCCGACCACGGCTCCATCGCCGCCGCCGTGATTCACGGAGGTGCCCACCTGAGCCCCCCTCCCCCGCCGGCTCCGTCCCAGGGCTGACCGGACCGGCGAGCGCAAGCCCCTCCCCCACCACCACCGGCCCCGCGCACCCGTACTCCGTCCGGGCCGGGCACTACGGCATGGCCGTCGGCCGCGCCGACCATGTCTCCTACTACGCCGCTTCGCGCGCCCCCGCGCCCTGGCCCGTACGGGTGGGCACCCCGCCCGCCGCCGCGCGCTGCTTCCGGGCCCGGCCGGCGCTCGACGACCCGCGCGGGCCGCTCGTCGGCACGGCGGGCACGGGCAAGACCCAGCAGGCCGCGCACCTGGCCCGCCGGGCCTGGGACGAGGGCCGACTCGACCTGCTCGTCTGGGTCCCGGCCGGCGACCGCGAAGCGGTCCTCGCCTGCTACGCGCAGGCCCACGCCGAGCTCACCGGGACCGACACCACCGCCGCCCCGGAACAGGCCGCGCAGGCGTTCCTCGCCCGGCTGCGGGCCGACGCCGAGGAGCCCCGGCCGCGCTGGCTGATCGTGCTGGACGGGGTGGCCGACCCCGAGGACCTGCGCGGCCTGTGGCCCCCCGACCACCCCGGCGGGCGAACGCTGGTGACGACCCGTCGGCGGGACATCGCGCAGCCGGGGCCCGTCCGGGCCGTGGTCCCGGTGGCGGGGTTCACCCCGGCCGAGGGGACGGCGTACCTGCGCGACGTGCTCGCCGAGGGCGGACGCGACGCCGGGGCCGAGGAGGCCGAGGCGCTGGCCCGGGAGCTGGGGCTGCTGCCGCTGGCACTCTCCCAGGCCGCGGCCCAGCTGGTCCGGGAGGGGCTGGACTGCACGGCGTACCTCGGGCTGCTGACGCGGCCCGGCGGGCGGCCGCTGGCCGAACTCGTGCCCGGACCGGGCGCACTGCCGGACGGTCAGCACTTCGGGGTGCACGAGGCGTGGGCGCCGTCCTGCGAGCGGGCCGGCCGGCTGGTGCCCGGCGGGCTGGTGGGCCCGCTGCTGGAACTGGCCGCCCTGCTCCCGGACGGGGGCGCGCCCGCGTCCGTACTCACGCGCCCGGCCGCCCTGCGCCACCTGGAGCGGCACCGCACCGCGCCCTCCCCCGACGGCGCCGCGCCGCGCCCGGAGGAGGTGACGGCCGCGCTGCGGGTGCTGGACCGCCTGGGGCTGGTCGACTGCGCGGCGGGGGACGCGTACCCCTCGGTACGGATGCATCCGGTACTGCGGCGGGTGACGCGCGAGCAGGTGCCCGCGCACCGGGCGGGGGCCCCGGCCCTGAGCCTGGCCTCGGCCCTGGCCGAGGCGGCCGACCGGGACCCGGACGACGCCGGCTTCGGGCCGGTACTGGCGGCCTGCACCGAGGAGTTGCTGCGGCACGCGGGCACCGTGCTGTGGACCCACCCGCTGACCGGGCGGGCCGCTGCCCCGCGCCGCGACACGTTCAGCGCCACGATGGACGCCTTCTTCGGCGGGGAGCCGCCCCTCGGCGTGCATCCCCTGCTCTTCCGCGTCGGTGAGTTCCTGGGCGGCACGGGCCGGGCGGGCGCGGCCCGGGGGCACTTCGAGCGGCTGGCGGAGGAGGCTCTGCGCCGTCAGGGCCCGGACTCCGAGGTGGTGGACGGGGCCCGTGAGCGGGCCGCGCACTGGCGGGGCGAGGCCGGGGATCCGGCCGGGGCGGCGGCCGCCTACGCGGCGATGCTCGGCGAGCGGATCCACCGGCTCGGCCCCGAGCACCTGGGCACCCTCGCCACGCGGGCCGCGCTGGGGCGCTGGCGGGCGAAGGCCGGGGACCCGGGCGGGGCGGCCGCGGCCTACGCCGAGCTCGTACCGCTCCAGGAGCGGCACTACGGGCCCGCGTACCCGGAGGTCTTCGCGAACCGGGCCCTGCTCGCGGGCTGGCGGGGCGAGTCCGGGGACGCGTACGGGGCCGCCATGGCCTATCAAGCCCTCCTGGACGATCTGCTGCGGCGGCTGGGCGCCTCGGGCGGTCCCACGCTGCCGAGGGAGACCTTCCTGGGGACGGTGGTGACGCGGCCGAACTGGTACGACGTCTTCGGCGCGCACTTCGGCCACGCGCACTGGCGGGGCCGGGCCGGGGACCCGGCGGGGGCAGCGGTCTCCCTCGGGCATCTGCTGGCCGAGCAGACGCGCGTACTGGGGCCCGAGCACGCCGACACCCTGGCGACGGCGCGGGAGCGGGAGCGGTGGGCGCGGTACGGGGGCGGGGGCTGAGCGGGGCGCCGTAGCCGCGGACAGCGGAAGCGGCCCCCGTCCCCTCACCGCGGAGTGAGGGGACGGGGGCCGCCGCGTGTGCCCGCGGGCGGATCAGACCAGGAGGGCCTTGATCGCGGTCGGGGCGTGGCCCGGCTCGGTCGCCAGGTCCTCGAACTCGGTGACGTCGCTCATGTCGACCGTCTTGCTCATCGCGATATTGGTGACGCGCTCCAGGATCGCCTCGACGACGACGGGGACCTGGTGCTCCTGGGCCAGCTTCTTGGCCTCCTCGAACGCCTCGCCCAGCTTGTCCGGGTCGGTGACCCGGATGGCCTTGACACCCAGGCCCTCGGCGACCTTGACGTGGTCGACGCCGTAGACGCCGATCTCCGGGGTGTTGATGTTCTCGAATTCGAGGTTGACCTCGAAGTTGATGCCGAGGCCGCCCTGCGCCTGGCGGATCAGGCCCAGGTAGGCGTTGTTCACGAGGACGTGGACGTAGGGGACCTTGTGCTGGGCGGCGACCGCCAGCTCCTCGATCATGAACTGGAAGTCGTAGTCGCCGGACAGCGCGACGATCGGGGTCTGCGGGTCCGCGGTGGCGGCGCCGATCGCGGCGGGGATGGTCCAGCCGAGCGGGCCGGCCTGGCCGCAGTTGATCCAGTGGCGCGGCTTGTAGACGTGCAGGAACTGCGCGGCGGCGATCTGGGAGAGGCCGATGGTGGTGACGTAGCGGGTCTCCGGGCCGAACGCCTTGTTCATCTCCTCGTAGACGCGCTGCGGCTTCATGGGGATGTTCTCGAAGTGCGTACGGCGCTGGAGGGTGGCCTTGCGCTCCTGCGCGGAGGCGGCCCAGGCGGAGAAGTCCGGCAGCCTGCCCTCCGCCTTGAGCTCCTTGGCGACCTCGATGAAGAGCTCCAGGGCGGCCTTGGCGTCGGAGGCGATGCCGAAGTCCGGGGCGAAGATCTTGCCGAGCTGGGTGGGCTCGATGTCGACGTGCACGAAGGTGCGGCCCTTGGTGTACGCGTCCAGGTTGTAGCCCGTGTGGCGGTTGGCCCAGCGGTTGCCGATGCCGATGACGGTGTCCGACTCCAGGAAGGTCGCGTTCCCGTAGCGGTGCGCGGTCTGGACGCCGACCATGCCGGCGGCCAGCTCGTGGTCGTCGGGGATGGTGCCCCAGCCCATGAGGGTGGAGATGACGGGGACGCCGGTCAGCTCGGCGAACTCGACCAGCAGGTCGGAGGCGTCGGCGTTGATGATGCCGCCGCCGGCGACGATCAGCGGGCGCTCGGCGCGCAGCAGGAAGCCGAGGGCCTTCTCGGCCTGGGCGCGGCTGGCCTGCGGCTTGTAGACGGGCAGCGGCTGGTAGGTCTCGGGGTCGAACTCGATCTCGGTCAGCTGGACGTCGATCGGCAGGTCGATGAGGACCGGGCCGGGGCGGCCGGAGCGCATCAGGTGGAACGCCTGCTGGAAGACGCCGGGGACCTGCGCGGCCTCCAGGACCGTGGTGGCGGCCTTGGTGACGGGCTTGGCGATCGAGGCGATGTCGACGGCCTGGAAGTCCTCCTTGTGGAGCTTCGAGACCGGGGCCTGGCCGGTGATGCACAGGATCGGGATGGAGTCCGCGATGGCGGAGTACAGGCCGGTGATCATGTCGGTGCCGGCCGGGCCCGAGGTGCCGATGCAGACGCCGATGTTGCCGGCCTTGGCGCGGGTGTAGCCCTCGGCCATGTGCGAGGCGCCCTCGACGTGGCGGGCCAGCGTGTGGGCGATGCCGCCGACGTTCTTGAGCTCCCGGTAGAAGGGGTTGATCGCCGCACCGGGAACACCGAACGCTTGTTCGACGCCTTCGAGCTTGAGGATCTCAACTGCAGCAGCGGCGGCTGTCATACGAGGCATCAGGTTCTCCTGCGGGTGCGACGGTCAGGCTTTTCCGTAATCCGGAAGTTTTGTTCTGCTATACGGAACAAGCTAAGCGGCGAGCGATGCGCCGTCAAGGCGCGGGGGGACGCGGGAGGCGGGCGAAAACGGCATTCCGGGCGGCGACTTGTACAAATCTCCGATCCGGGGGTGGGGGCGGTCGCCGGTGGTGGAGCATGAGGGCACGGACAGCGACGGAGGGGTCTGGTCTCATGGCGGAAGCGGTACCGGTGCGCTGCCCGGCGTGCCTGCGCGAGAACGGCTACACGGCGCCGGTCTTCCCCTGCGCGTGCGGCAGCCCGGTCCACCCGCCGCTGGACCTGTCGGCGCCGCCGATGCTGCTGACGCACCGGACGTGGTCGGAGACGTGGGTGACGGTGCGGTGCGGCTCGTGCGGCCGCGAAAGCGAATGGCCCCACCCGGAGCTGGGCTGCGGCTCCTGCGGCACGGTCGTCCTCCTCCCGGTCCACCCCTTGGAACCACAGGCTCCGCCTGCGCTACCGGGGCTCCGGGGCCAGCCGGGTGCGGGTCCGGGCCGGCCCGCGCCGGGGGCGGGGCCCGGCCGCCCGACGCCGGGGGCGGGGCACGGCCCGACGGGGCCGATCCCGGGCCCCGGCCAGGGTCCGGCGACCGGGCGCGGCCCGGCGGCAGGGCCGCTTCCGGGGACCGGCGGGGCTTCGACGGCTGGGCCGACCTCGGGGGCTGGGCCGACCGCGGGGGACGGGCGCGGCCCGGCGGCGGGTGAGGCCGGGGCCGCTGGACGGCCGGGCATCCGGGGCACCGGCCCGGCCACGGGCGCGTACGGCACACCACCCCAGGCCGGGAACCCGGCGAGCGGAGGTGCGCAGCACGGAGACGCCCCCTGGACCGCCGGTCCAGGAACCCGGGCCGCCGGGGCGGAAACCCCGGACCCGGGACACCCAGGCACCGGCCCCTCACGGCCCGCGGCATCGGGAACCGCCGCCCCGGGCACCACAGGCCCGGCCGCCGCAGGCCCGGGCACCGCACGTCCGGGGGCCGGTACGTCGGGAACCGGGTACCCCGAGGCCATCGGTCCGGGCGCCGACGGCCTCGGAGCCGACGGTTCAGGGGCCGAGGGTCCGGACGTCGCGGCCCCCGAGACCTGGGAGTGGGACGGGGCTCCGGGAGCCGGCGGCTCGGGGGCCGGGTTTTCGTGGGCCGGAGGCCCCGAGGCCGATGGCTCGGGCGCCGCAGGTTCTGGGACCGGGAGTTGGCCCGGGGCTTCGGAAGCCTGGGGTTCCGGGGCCGCGAATGCGGGAGCCGGAGGCCGGGGAGTCGCCGGCGCGGGGGCCGGAACCTCTGGGGCCGGAGGCCCGGGCGCCGCTGGCACGGGTGCCGGGGCCTCGGGAGCCGGGGTCTCGGGAGCCGGGGTCTCCGGAGCCGGAGGTCACGGAGCTGGGGGTCACGGAGCCGGAGGTCACGGAACCGGAGGTCACGGAACCGGAGGTCACGGAGTCGGGGGTTCGGGAGCCGGGGATTTCGGAGCCGGAGGGGCCGGAGCCTGGGGTGCCGGGCGGGCGGACGGTGGTGGGCAGCCGGCCGCAGGGGGCGGGCGGGGGGTGTTTCGGCCGGTGACCATTCGGACCGCTCGGGATGCCGTGGCCACCGCCGCGCTGTACCTGCGGTGGCTCGGGTTTCAGGATGTGCGGCAGCCCGACGGGCGGCCGATCCCCTCCGCGGTCGTCGACCTCCGCGCGCCCGGGCTCGTCGCGCAGGTGGATCCGACCACCGCGCCCGCCGGCCTCCGCGCCGTGGAGTGCGTCTGGCTGAACGGGCTCACCGCCTCCGCCACCAGCGTCTACTTCTCCCTCGCCGGCTACACCGAGGAGGCCCGCAGCCGCGCCGACGACCTCGGGATACCGCTCTTCGTCATGGACCTCACCGGCATGCCGCAGCCCGTCAACGACCCGGCCGACGCCCTGATCGGCCCGGACACGCCGGACACCCCGCACACCCCCTAGGCTCGGGGGCATACCCCCGCCCCGCTGAGGAGTACCCGATGAGCCTGTACGACATCCCGCTGACCACCCTGTCCGACGAGCCCACCAGCCTCGCCGCGTACAAGGGCAAGGTCATCCTCCTGGTGAACACCGCCTCGCAGTGCGGCCTCACCCCGCAGTACTCGGGCCTGGCCCGTCTGCAGTTCGCGTACGAGGACAAGGGCTTCACCGTCATCGGCGTGCCCTGCAACCAGTTCGGCGGCCAGGAGCCCGGCAACGCCGAGGACATCCAGACCTTCTGCTCCGCCGGCTTCGGCGTCACCTTCCCGATCCTGGAGAAGTCCGAGGTCAACGGCGAGAACCGGCACCCCCTCTACCAGGAGCTGGTCAAGACCCCCGACGCCGACGGCGAGGCCGGGGACATCCAGTGGAACTTCGAGAAGTTCCTGATCTCCCCCGCCGGCGAGGTCGTCGCCCGCTTCCGCCCCCGCACCGAGCCCGAGGCCCCCGAGGTCGTCTCCGCGATCGAGGCGCTGCTCCCCGCGTAGTACGGCCCGCGCCGGCCGCGGGGCCCGCGCCCGCCCCCGGGCCCCCGGCCGCCCGGGGGCCCGTACCGGCGCGCCTCAGTCCAGCTCGCCCTCGCGGTACTCCTCCCCCGAGCCCGCGGCGGTCAGCTCGCGCAGCTCCACCCGGCGGATCTTGCCGGACACGGTCTTCGGCAGCTCGGCGAACTCGATGCGCCGGATCCGCTTGTACGGGGACAGCACCGCGCGCGAGTGCGCGAACAGCGCCCGGGCCGTCTCCGGCCCGGGCTCCCAGCCGCCCGCCAGCGTGATGTACGCCTTCGGCACCGCCAGCCGCAGCTCGTCCGGCGCGGGCACCACCGCCGCCTCGGCCACCGCCTCGTGCTCCAGCAGCGCGCTCTCCAGCTCGAACGGGCTGATCTTGTAGTCGGACGCCTTGAAGACGTCGTCGGAGCGCCCGACATAGGTGAGGTAGCCGTCGGCGTCGCGCGCCGCGATGTCACCGGTGCGGTAGAGCCCGTCCGCCATGGCCTCGGCGGTGCGCTCCGGGTCGTCGCGGTAGCCGGTCATCACCCCGGCGGGCCGCACCCGCAGGTCCACGCACAGCTCCCCCTCCTCCGCCGACTCCTTCCCCGTGACCGGGTCGAGCAGCACGATCTCGTACCCCGGCGCCGGGCGCCCCATGGAGCCGGGCTTGACCGGCACCCCGGGGAAGTTCCCCACCTGGAGGGTGGTCTCGGTCTGCCCGAAGCCGTCGCGGATGGTGACGCCCCACGCCTCGCGGACCTTCTCGATGACCTCCGGATTCAGCGGCTCGCCCGCCGCGACCGCCTCGCGCGGGGGCCGGGCCAGCAGCGTCAGGTCGGACTGGATCAGCATCCGCCAGACGGTGGGCGGCGCGCAGAAGGTGGTCACGCCGTGCCGGTCCATCTCGGCCATCAGCCGCTCCGCGTCGAAGCGCGTGTAGTTGTGGACGAAGACGGTCGCGCCGGCGTTCCAGGGGGCGAAGAGGTTGGACCAGGCGTGCTTGGCCCAGCCCGGCGAGGCGATGTTGAGGTGCACGTCGCCGGGGCGCAGCCCGAGCCAGTACATGGTGGAGAGGTGGCCGATGGGATAGGAGGCGTGGGTGTGCTCGACGAGCTTGGGGCGGTCGGTGGTGCCGGAGGTGAAGTAGAGCATCAGCGGGTCGGTGGCCAGGGTCTCGCCGTCGGGGGTGAAGCCGCCGGGGGCGTCCTCGCTGTCCGCGAGCCGCCGCCAGCCCGCCGGCACCCGGTGGCCTGCGGCGATCCGCGTGTAGCCGCCGGGTACCTCGTCGAACTTGGCCGTGTCCTCGCTCCGTACGACGACATGCCGCACCTGCCCGCGCTCGACGCGGTCGCGCAGGTCGGCCGGGCCGAGGAGCGGCGTGGCGGGGATGACGACGGCGCGCAGCTTCATCGCGCCGAGCATCACCTCCCACAGCTCGCGCTGGTTGCCGAGCATGACGAGGATCCGGTCGCCGGGCGCGACGCCCTGCTCGCGCAGCCAGTGGGCCGTCGCGTCGGACCGTACGGCGAGCCGGGCGAAGGAGAACGACTCGCTGGTGCCGTCCTCCTCGACGATGCGCAGGGCGTCGGCGTCGTTGCCGGCGGCGATCCGGTCGAACCAGTCCAGGGCCCAGTTGAACTGCCGGGGGCGGGGCCAGGTGAATCCGGTGCGGGCGGCCTCGTAGTCACCGCGGCGGTCCAGCAGGAAGTCCCGGGCGGCGAGGAACTCCGCGGTGGCGGTGGCGTTGTTCTGCGTATTTCCGGTCGTCATGGCAGGTATCGTGCCGCGTCGGCGGGGCCGACCACCAGGGCGGCGTCAGCCGGGAGTTGACCGAGTACGGGTTCGGGTCCGGTACGGGATCGGGTCCGGTCCGGGTTCGGGTCCGGTCCGGGTTCGGGTCCGGTCCGGGTTCAGGGGCGGACGGCGGCGAAGCGGACCGCGACCGGCGCCTCCTCCCCGGGTCCGGCCAGGTCGGCGGCCATCCGCTCCCCCTCGGCGACGATCTCGTCCCGGGCGGCGCTCAGCCCCTGTGCCTGGGGGTCGAACAGCTCGATGGTGAGCCGCCGCCCCTCCAGCTTCCACAGGCCCGCGAGGAACCCGTCGACGAGCAGGGTGCAGTGGGCCTGGTTCCCGCTCCACGTACGCCCCTTGAGCTGCGGCGGTACGACGCGTGCGCGGTCGGCGTGGGACAGCAGGAGGTTGTCGAACTCGGGCAGGAAACGCGGCGGCGCCGGGGTGTCGGCGTCGGGGCGGGGCGCGTCGGGGAGGTCGAAGAGCTCCACGCCGTTCTCGTCGCGGAAGACGGCCAGTCCGGGCCGCAGCCGCTCGAAGGAGTCGCGCAGCCGGGTCAGCCCGGCCCAGGTCTGCATGTCCTTGACGGAGGCGGGCCCGAAGGCGGCGAGGTAGCGCAGGACGACCTCGTCCATGGGCTGCGCCCGCACGGGCTCGGCCGTGGTCGCGCTCCCGCCGAGCCAGTTCTCGACGGTGGTCAGCCGCACCTGCCCGCTGCGCCCCCACACTCCGCGCGGGGTGACCTGCACCAGCGGCAGCAGACAGCGCGCGGCGACGGACAGCGACTGCGGATCGGCCTCGGGCCATTCCTGGAGCAGGTCCTCGCGGATCTCCCCCATAGTGCGCGGCGCCTCGTCGACGAAGCCCCGGGCCCGCTCGGCGAGCCGCCCGAGGTCCACCCCGGCGAGCCCCTTGCGGAAGTAGTGCACCTCGCGGTCCCGGGCGGGCTGCACGAGCGGCCGCAGGGTCAGGGCGTCCTCGGCGGTGTGGGTGTGGATGGTGGACCGCATGGTCACCATCCGCACCACCTCCCGCGCCTCCATGAGCCCGGCGAGCTCGGCGGGCCGGAACCCTTCGAGGCGGGCGTGGAGCTGGAAGTAGGGCGGCTTGACATTCTGCGCCTGCAACCCGAGCAGATGCCCGACGGCGTCCCGCGCGGACATACCGGCCCGCCGCAGCAGCAACTGCCGAGCAAGGGTCGCCCGATTGAGCGCCCGCACACCGAGCAGGGGATACGAGTTCGTCCTGAAAGCCATACCAGCAACCTAGCCCCGCTTGCGGACAACGGCTGTCCGCAACGGGGCGCGGTGCGCCGCGCCCGGGCGGGGTCATCACGGAAATCTGATCACGCGCACCAAGCGCCGCATCAGGCGCTAGGTTTCAGCCCAGCGGGACGTGCGCCGCATCACCGCACCCGGTGGCCCGCCCACCTGCCCACCCATCCACCTGCCTGCCTGCCGCACTCCCCGGGGGAATCGCCATGACCCAGACTCCGACCGACACCCTCGGCGCCACGGGCGACAAGGACGGCGACGAAGCCGCCGACCGGGAGGCCGTCGAACGCGAGCGGGCCGAGATACGGGAGTTCATCAAGAGCCTGAGCGGCGACGACATCAAGTCGGGCGGCTGGTTCACCAAGCTCATGGGCCAGGCCATGAACTCCTACACCCAGAAGGTCGACTGGCAGTACTTCCAGGACCGGTACCAGGGTGTCCCGGCGGACGCCGTCGTCGACCAGCGGATCAAGATGGCGGCGCGCTACGCCGCCCTCGAAGGCGGGCTCTCCGCCGGTGCCTATTCGGCGGCCGTCGTCGCCACCATCGGAAGCCTCGGGGGCGCCTCGCCCGCGACCTTCCCGGCCGCCGTCGCGACGATGATGGTCGACGTCGCGTTCATCACCCGGCTCCAACTGCGCCTGGCCTACGACATCGCGGTCCTCTACCGGGTCCCGGTCGACCTCTCCGACCCCGACGACATGTGGAAGCTGATCCGGGTGGCCTTCACGATCAAGGGCGGGGAGACGGTCCGGGAAGGCGTGGTGAAGGCGGTCCCGGCCATGGTACGGCCGCTGGTCAAGCGCTTCTACTCCGGATCGGTGCTGACGGCCGCGAAGGGCCTGCCCGTCGTCGGGAAGCATCTGCTGCAGCGCAACATCATCAAGATCGGCATCCCGGCGGTCGGGGTTCCGCTCGCGGTGCTGGTGAACCGCTACACCACGCTGGTCGCGGGCCGGCATGCCCAGGCCGTCTTCCGGAACGAGGCGCGGGTGATCGAACTCGCGGAGAGCCTGAGCGAGCGGAGCCGTCATCCGCGGCTGCTGCTGTGGGTGGCGTGGCTGGTCGTCACGGCCGACGCGAAGATATCCGACGACGAGGCGTTGCTGATGCGCCACCTGGTGCGGCTGGTCCGGGAGCGGCACCAGGTGGCCGACGAACGGCTCGCGCGCGTGGTCGACATCGACCCCGCCGAGGTGTGGCGGCTCGTGGAGGCCGAGCCGGGCGATGTGAGCGACGTCGTGGACGCCGCCGAGCGGGTGGCGGCGGTGGACGGCGCCGCCAACGCGCGCGAGAAGGCCGTTCTTTCCGAGCTGCGGGAGCGTTGCCGGCGCGCCTGATGCCGTCGCACCGGCCGCCGGGGCAGGTGGATTTGGGCGTTCGGGTTGATGCGCGGTGGTGTCCGAATCATGCTTGTTGTCATGTCTCCTGCTGCCGCCGCGCTCGACGTGTCCCACCTGCCCGATTACGCCCATGACTGGGCGCTGGTCGATGTCGAGACCTCAGGGCTCGTCCCACGGCGTGACCGGATCCTGTCGGTCGCCGTCCTCACCCTCGGGCCGGAGGGGAGGCTCGTGGAGGAGTTCAGCAGCCTGGTCGACCCCGGCTGCGATCCCGGGCCCGTCCACATCCACGGGCTCACGCCGGAGCGGCTGCGCGGTGCGCCTGCGTTCGGCCGGATCGCCGGGCGGATCGGCGCGCTGCTGCAGGGGCGGGTGCTGGTCGCCCATAACGCGCAGTTCGACTACGACTTCCTCGCCCACGAGTTCGCGCGGGCCGGGCTGACCCTGCCCGTCTCCCGGCGGCTGTGCACCCTGGCACTGAACCGGCGGGTGGAGCCGCCGACCGACAGCCTGAGCCTGGCCTCGCTGGCCGCGCACTACGGCGTCGTACAGACCAGGGCCCATGACGCGCTGGACGACACCAGGGTCCTCGCGGGAATCTTCCGCGCCTCCCTCTCCGAGGCCGTACGGCTGGACCTCCCGCTGCCGCTGGTGCCCTGTCCGCCCCGGCAGGATCCCCGGTTCGCGCCGCAGCCGCCGAAGACGCCGTGCGCGTACCGGAATCCGGGGCGGCTGGTGGCCGGCGGGCCGCTCGTCCAGGGGATGAAGATCGCTGTGACGGGAGATACGGACATGGCGCGGGCGGAGTTGGTGGCGCGTTCGGTGGCCGCCGGTCTGAACGTGATGGGGTCGGTCAGCCGGCACACCAGTGTCCTCGTCACCAACGACGCGGGTTCGGCGTCGGGGAAGGCCCGGCGGGCCGCGGCGGAGGGGGTTCCGGTGCTCGACGAACGCGGCTTCCTCGCCCTGCTGGCGGACGTACGGCCGGGAACCCCGCACCAGCAGCAGGCGGCGACGGCGGTACCGGCTGCGGTACCGGCCGTCGCGGTACCGGCGCCTCGGCAGGTGGTGGCGCCCCCGGCGCCGCGGGTCGTGCAGCCGTTCGGGCGGCGGCGGGTCCTGGTCCTGGGCGGCTCGCACACGGAAGCGGCCGGCGCCCGCGCCCGGGTCGTCGAGCTCGGCGGAGCCGCCGCCATCAACCTCTCGGCGAGCGTGACGGACATCGTGCTCCTCACCGGCGCCGAGCGCGACCGGCGTCTGGCGCGCGTCACCTCGATGGGGCTGCCCGTCCACGAGCCGGGGTGGCTGGGGTCGCCCGTGCCGGAGCCGGTCCCCGCGGTCGCGGCGGCCGTCTCGGAGGGCCGTCCGTCGGACGCCGCCGTCCTGCCCCGCGGCGGGGTCATCGACGTGCCCGTGCTGCCCGCCGCGTCCGGGCGCTGGTACGTGAACGCCTCATGGGCGGCGCCGCGGACGGACTGCGAGATCGATGTGGTGGCCTTCGTCCTCGACGAGGAGCAACAGGTCTCCTGCGACGGGGACTTCGTCTTCTACGGGGCACCCGAGAGCCCGGACGGAGCCACCCGGCTGCTCTGCGACGGCCCGACGGAGCAGACCGTGACGGTCGACCTGGCCGCACTCCCGCCCGCCGCCCAGCGGGTGGCGATCGCCGCCGCCATCGACGGTGCGGGCACCTTCGGCGACATAGGGGCCGTCCAGATCACCCTCGCGCCCGGCAGCGACGCCCCGGCCACCGCGCAGGCGGCGCTGGACGCCGCCACCAGCGAACGCACGCTGCTCCTGGCCGAGCTGTACCGCCGGGGCCCGCTGTGGCGCTTCCGCGCGGTGGGGCAGGGCTACGACCACGACCTGGAGGCGCTTGTACGCGGCTACGGCGTCGAGGTGGCCTGACGGCCGGGCGGGGGGTTGGCCGGTCGGGGGCATCGGGGCGGGTGTCGGTGGGCGTGGCTAGCCTGGGCGGGTGACGTACACCGATGACCGAGAGTTCCCCGCCGCGCTGGCCGCCGCGATGTCCGTTCCGTTCGACTACGCGGACGGCCACGGGGTCGACTTCGAGCCCTACCCGGCGTTCCTGTCCGCCGAGGACACCACCGACTGGTTCCAGGCGTGGACCGGGAACACCGAGCTGGACGGGGACGCCTTCCGGGTGTTCGGCCAGGACGGGACGGGCGGGTACGCGGCGTTCTGGCTGGTCCGGCCGGGGCGGCCGGTGGAGGAACAGCCGGTGGTCTTCCTCGGGTCGGAGGGGGAGACGGGTGTCGTGGCGCGCGACCTGGCCGACCTGCTGTGGCTCCTGGCGGACGGCTTCGGCCCGGCGGAGGCGGGTTCCCCGTACGCGACGGACTGGACGGGACACCCGGACCCCGCCCGCACCTCCCTCGCGGAACGCCACGCCCCAGCCCGCCACGCGTCGGCGGAAGCGGTGGTCCGCCAGGCGGAGGACGAATTCCCCGGCTTCACCGACACGATCACGTCCCTCTGCCGCTGAGCCGGACTGGCGCGGGCGCCGGCCCCGGGTGGGGAGTCCCCGGCTGCGCCGACGCCATGGCGCCCCTTCGCCGCCGGTGCGGCTCGACGCCGCGGGCTCCGGCGCCCAGGTGAGTGACCTCGGCCCCGCCGACACCGTGGCCGGTTCTCGGGGGCCGGGGGCCAGGGCCGCCCGCACGGCCATGGTGGCGCGGCGAGCCGCTGATCGGCACGGCGGTTGCCCTCCGGGCAGTTGCGGCCCGCGGCACCGCCTCCGGCCCACGAGCGGACGACCGTGCCCGACGCGCGCCTGCGTAGGCGGCCTCGTGCACGGCACAGCGCCGGTCTCTGAGCCGGCCTCGGCCACGTCCGGCCGCCCCACGCGTCGGTAGCCGCCCTCCTCCTGCTGTCCGCCGGTGGCACGCCCCCGTGGACACCGGAGCGGAGAGGGTGCGCGCCCCCGGCCGGACAGCCGACGCATTCTCGCTACAGCTCCCCAGCGGACCGGCTCGGTCGCGCGCCGCCCGCCCCTGCGCGGGGCAAGCCCCACCCCGCCCACGCGCCACGCCCCGCCCCGCCCCCGCGTCAGGGCGTCGTCAGGGCTGCGTCAGTGGGGTGTCAAGAGAGAGGTGGGGGGCGTATGGACCGCGTCAAGGGGGTGCTGGGGGCGTTGAGCTGGGGGTTTGCTGAGTGTCGGTCGTTCTGGCCGGAATCGGATCCCCGATTCGTCGCGAATTTTTCCCCGTTTCATCCCGTCTCATCTCAGGAGCTCGCGATGGCCGATCTGGCCTTCGTCCTCGCCACCCTCGCCGTCTTCGGGCTGGTGGCTCTCGTCGCCCGGGGGGTGGCCAAGCTGTGAGTGCCGAGAACATCGTCGGGCTGCTCGTGGCCGCCGCGCTGGTCGGGTACCTCGTCCTCGCCCTCGTCAAGCCGGAGAGGTTCTGAGCGCCGTCATGAGTTCCCCGACCGCGGGAGCGCTCCAGCTCCTCGCGCTGACCGCCGCCCTGGCCCTCGCCTACCGGCCGCTCGGCGACCACATGGCCCGGGTCTACTCCTCCGAGCGGCACCACCGCCCCGAGAAGTGGATCTACAAGGCCATCGGCGCCGACCCCTCCACCGAGATGCGCTGGCCCGCCTATCTGCGGGCCGTCCTCGCCTTCTCCGCCGTCGGCGTGCTCTTCCTGTACGCCCTCCAGCGCCTCCAGGGCTCCCTGCCCGGCTCCCTCGGCTTCGCCTCCATCGACCCGGACCAGGCGTTCAACACCGCCGCCTCCTTCGTCGCCAACACCAACTGGCAGTCGTACTACGGCGAGCAGGCCATGGGCCACCTCGTGCAGACCGGCGGCCTGGCCGTCCAGAACTTCGTCTCCGCCGCTGTCGGCATGGCCGTCGCCGTGGCCCTCGTACGGGGCTTCGCGCGCTCCCGGACCGGCGAGCTCGGGAACTTCTGGGCCGACCTGGTCCGCGGCACGGTACGGATCCTCCTCCCCCTCTCCATAGCCGGCGCGCTCGTCCTCGTCGCCTGCGGCGCCATCCAGAACTTCGCCGGGATCCACGAGGTCGGGCAGTTCGCGGGCGGTACGCAGCAGTGGAACGGCGGCGCGGTCGCCTCGCAGGAGGTCATCAAGGAGCTGGGAACCAACGGCGGCGGCTACTTCAACGCCAACTCCGCCCACCCCTTCGAGAACCCGACCCCCTTCTCCAACCTCTTCGAGGTCTTCCTCATCCTCCTCATCCCCTTCGCCCTGACCCGCACCTTCGGCCGCATGGTCGGCAACCCGCGCCAGGGCTACGCCATCCTCGCCACCATGGCCACGATCTGGCTGGGCTTCACCGCGCTGATGATGTGGACCGAGTTCGCCCACCACGGCCCGGCCCTGGAGGCCGCGGGCGGGGCGATGGAGGGCAAGGAGAACCGGTTCGGCATCGCCGGGTCCTCGATCTTCGCCGTGGCCACCACCCTGACCTCGACCGGCGCGGTCAACTCCTTCCACTCCTCCTACACCGGCCTCGGCGGCGGCATCGCCCTGCTCGGGATGCAGCTCGGCGAGATCGCGCCCGGCGGAGTCGGCTCCGGCCTCTACGGCATGCTGATCATGGCCGTCATCGCGGTGTTCCTCGCGGGCCTGATGGTCGGCCGCACCCCGGAGTACCTGGGCAAGAAGATCGGCACGCGCCAGATCAAGCTGGCCGCCTGCTACCTCCTCGTCACCCCGGCCCTCGTGCTCTGCTTCACCGCCGCGGCTCTGGCCCTGCCCACCCCCGGCAACTCGATGGCCAACCCGGGCGCGCACGGCTTCACCGAGATCCTCTACGCCTACACCTCGGGCGCCAACAACAACGGCTCGGCCTTCGCGGGCCTGAACGCCGACACCCAGTGGTTCAACAGCACCCTCGGCATCGCCATGCTGCTGGGCCGCTTCCTGCCCATCGTGTTCGTGCTCGCGCTGGCCGGTTCGCTCGCCGAGCAGCCGCCCGTCCCCGCCACCGCCGGGACCCTGCGCACCGACAAGCCGCTCTACGCCGGGCTGCTCGTCGGCACGATCGTCGTCATCACCGGTCTGACCTACTTCCCCGCCCTCGCGCTGGGACCGCTCGCCGAAGGGCTCGCCTCATGAGCACCATCACCCCTGTCCGTGCTCCGCACGAGGACGCCCCCGCCGCGCCACGGCCGGCCGGGCGCGTGGGCGGTGGCCTCTTCGACCCGAAGCAGCTCCTGCGTTCCCTCCCCGAAGCGGTGCGCAAGCTGGACCCGCGCGTCATGGTCACGTCTCCCGTCATGTTCGTGGTCCTGGTCGGCTCGGTGGTCACCACCGGGCTCGCGCTCACGGACCCGACGGACTGGTTCGGCTGGGCGATCACCGCCTGGCTGTGGCTGACCACGCTCTTCGCCAACCTCGCCGAGGCCGTCGCCGAGGGCCGCGGCAAGGCCCAGGCCGACACCCTGCGCAAGGCCAAGACCGACTCCGTGGCCCGCCGCCTGACCACGACCGGCGCCAGTGCCGCCACCGGCGCCACCACCGGCGCCGAGGAGTCCGTACCCGGTACGGAGCTGCGCGTCGGGGACCTCGTGGTCTGCGAGGCGGGTGATGTCATCCCCGGCGACGGGGACGTGGTCGAGGGGGTCGCCTCCGTCGACGAGTCCGCCATCACCGGCGAATCCGCGCCGGTGATCCGCGAGTCGGGCGGCGACCGCAGCGCGGTCACGGGCGGTACGAAGGTCCTCTCGGACCGGATCGTCGTCCGGATCACCACCAAGCCGGGCGAGACCTTCATCGACCGCATGATCGCCCTCGTCGAGGGCGCGGCCCGGCAGAAGACGCCCAACGAGATCGCCCTCAACATCCTCCTGGCGTCGCTGACGATCGTCTTCCTGCTGGCCGTGGTCACCCTCCAGCCGTTCGCGATGTACGCCGGCGCCGAGCAGTCCATGATCGTGCTCACGGCCCTGCTGGTCTGCCTGATCCCGACCACCATCGGCGCGCTGCTCTCCGCCATCGGCATCGCCGGCATGGACCGCCTGGTCCAGCGCAATGTCCTCGCCATGAGCGGCCGCGCGGTGGAGGCGGCCGGGGACGTCTCCACGCTGCTCCTCGACAAGACCGGCACCATCACGCTCGGCAACCGCCAGGCCGCCGAGTTCGTGCCCGTACGGGGCACCACCGCGGCCGGGCTCGCCGATGCCGCCCAGCTGTCCTCCCTGGCCGACGAGACCCCCGAGGGCCGTTCCATCGTCGTGCTCGCGAAGGAGAAGTACGGGCTGCGCGAGCGCCACCAGGGCGAACTGGCGCACGCCGAGTGGATCCCCTTCACCGCGCAGACCCGGATGTCCGGGGTGGACCTCGCCGGGCGCACCGTACGCAAGGGGGCGGCGGGCGCGGTCCTCGCCTGGGTGCGGGAGCGCGGCGGCACCGTCGCGGAGGACGCCCGCGCCCTCACCGACACCATCTCCCAGGCGGGCGGCACCCCGCTGCTGGTCGCCGTCGAGGACGCCGAGGGGGCCCGGGTCCTCGGGGTCATCCACCTCAAGGACGTGGTCAAGGCGGGCATGCGCGAGCGCTTCGACGAGCTGCGCCGCATGGGCATCAAGACCGTCATGATCACCGGTGACAACCCGCTGACCGCGAAGGCCATCGCGGAGGAGGCGGGCGTGGACGACTTCCTCGCGGAGGCCACCCCCGAGGACAAGATGGCCCTCATCAAGCGGGAGCAGGCGGGCGGCAAGCTCGTCGCGATGACCGGCGACGGCACCAACGACGCCCCGGCCCTGGCCCAGGCCGATGTGGGCGTGGCGATGAACACGGGCACCTCGGCCGCCAAGGAGGCCGGGAACATGGTGGACCTGGACTCCGACCCGACGAAGCTCATCGAGATCGTCGAGATCGGCAAGCAGCTCCTCATCACCCGGGGCGCCCTGACCACCTTCTCCATCGCCAACGACGTCGCGAAGTACTTCGCGATCATCCCGGCCATGTTCGCCGTGGTGTATCCGGGCCTGGACACCCTCAACATCATGGGCCTGGCCTCCCCCGAGTCCGCGATCCTGTCCGCCGTCATCTTCAACGCGCTGATCATCGTCGCGCTCGTCCCGCTCGCCCTCCGGGGCGTGCGGTACCGGCCGACCAGCGCCGACCGGATGCTGCGCCGCAACCTCGGCGTCTACGGACTGGGCGGCCTGGTCGCCCCGTTCATCGGCATCAAGCTCATCGACATGCTGCTCTCCCTCATCCCCGGGCTCGCCTGAATCAGGAACCGCTGACCTGCCATGAACACTTCCGTAGCCACCACAGCGCGCCTCCTCGGCGCGGGCCTGCGGGCCCTCCTCGTCCTGACGGTCCTGTGCGGGATCCTCTATCCGCTCGCCGTCACCGGTATCGCCCAGGCCGCGTTCCACGACAAGGCCAACGGCTCCGAGATCAAGGACGCGAGCGGCCGCGTCGCCGGCTCCTCCCTCATCGGCCAGACCTACGACCTTCCCCAGCAGAACCCCGACGACCCCGAGGAGGCGCCCCGGCCGGACCTCAAGTGGTTCCAGCCGCGCCCCTCCCACGGCCTCGGCACCAACACCGTCAACACCCAGTACGCGCTGATCCTCTCCGGCGCCACCAACAAGGCGGCCGACAACCCGGACCTGGTCACGATGGTCACCGAGGCCAGGCGGGCCGTGGTCACCGACAACTCCACCGCGACCTACACGGTGAAGCCCGAGGACGTGCCCGCCGACGCCGTCACCTCCTCCGGCTCCGGCCTCGACCCGCACATCTCCCCCGCGTACGCCGCACTCCAGGCACACCGGGTCGCGGAGCGGAACGGCCTGGACGTCCAGCGGGTCGAGCAGCTGGTCAAGGACCACACCGAGGGACGCCAGCTCGGCTTCCTCGGCGAACCCCGCGTGAACCTGCTCCGGCTGAACCTCGCCCTCGCCGCACTGACCAGCGGCTGACGGCCCCGGAAAGCGAGCCATGCATGGCCCGCCCGGATCGCGGGGAGCCGCCCCCCGAGGGGGCACGCGGCGGAAGGGCGGCGTACGGGTCATGGCACGGGTGAGCGTGAAGAGCGACGAGGTGGTCGTACGGCTCGGCCCCCGCGAGCTGCTGGCCGCGCGCCGGCTGCGGGCGGTACGGCTGCCCGCGGCCGCGCTGCGCCGGGCGCACGTGGAGACCAGCTGGTGGCGGGTGCTGCGCGGCGAGGCCGGCCGGGGCCTGTGGCATCCGGGCCGGTGCGCCGGGATCCGGCGCACCCCGGAGGGCGAGGACTTCGTCGCGGTACGGGCCGGCGGGCCCGTGCTCTGCCTGGACCTGGCCGCCGGGGCACCGTACGGGCAGGTGGCCGTCACCGTGCCGGATCCCGAGGCGGCCGGCCGGGCGGTACGCGCGGCCCTCCCGCCGGAAGCCGCCCGCGCGGCCGGAGCGGACCCGCGGGAGCCGCACGTACCCCTGCGTGTCCCCTACGAGGCCCCCCGCGCGCCCGCCGTGCCCGCGCGCGGCAGGGCCCTCGGCGTCCGGCAGCCGCCCCCGCCGGACGAGGCCCGTGTCGCGCGGGCCAACGCGGACCGGGTCCGCCGCGACCACGTGCTGCCCCCGGACCCGCCGGGCAGCTGGCCGAGGGACCTGCGGAGCACCTGACCGGCGGCGGCCTGTTTGGCCCGCGCCCCAGTGGTTAGCAGCAGGGCGAGGGGCGAGGCGGAGAGGTGAACCGTGATGGGTGGCAAGCAGGACGGCGAGGGCCGCGCGGAGCGGATCCGCGGGCGGTCGCCGGAGCCCGGGCAGCTGAGGACGGGCGGCAGGCCGCGCACCCCCGACGAGATCGCGCACGAGCGCGGCCGGGAGGACGCGACGATGCGGGACGTGATGCACGACCTGCGCGAGGGGGACCTGGACGACATGCGGGACGACCGCTGACGTCGGGGGACCACGAGGTCCGGGCCATCTCGGGGGCGGCCCGGCCCTCGTCGTACGCCCGCACCGCGCTCAGCAAATACCGCGCTCAGCAGATACGCGGCAGCTGCTCCCCGATCGGCAGATCCACCACCCGCGTGCCCCCGAGGGCCGTACGGGCCACCACCATCCCCGGGTGCTCCGCCACCACCTCGCCGATCACGGCGGCCTCACGGCCCAGCGGGTGCGCGCGCAGGGCGTCCAGTACCGCTTCGGCGTGCTCGCGCGGGACGAAGGCGACGAGCTTGCCCTCGTTGGCCACGTAGAGCGGGTCCAGCCCCAGGATCGCGCAGGCGTTGGCCACGGCCTCGGGGACCGGGACGCGGCTCTCCTGGATGACCACCCCGGTGCCGGAGGCGGCCGCGATCTCGTTGAGGGAGGCGGCCAGACCGCCGCGGGTGGGGTCGCGCAGGACGTGCAGGTCGGGGGTGACGGCCAGCATGCTCCGCACCAGCCCGCCGAGGGCGGCGCAGTCGCTCTCGACGTCCACGCCGAACTCCAGGCCCTCCCGGACACTCATGATCGCCACACCGTGCAGTCCGATCGCGCCGCTGACGATCACGACATCACCGGGCACCACCCGCTGCGGTCGCAGGTCCACGCCCTCGGGGATCAGGCCGATGCCCGCGGTGTTGATGTAGATCCCGTCCCCGTGGCCCGCCTCGACGACCTTGGTGTCCCCGGTGGCGATCTCCACGCCCGCGGCCCGTGCGGCCGCGCCCATGGCCTCGGCCACCCGGGCGACCACGGCCATCTCGACGCCCTCCTCCAGGATGAACCCGCAGGACAGGTACGCGGCCCGGGCCCCGCTCATCGCCAGGTCGTTGACGGTGCCGTTGACCGCGAGGTCACCGATCCCGCCGCCGGGGAAGAACAGCGGCCGCACCACGTAGGAGTCGGTGGAGAAGGCCAGCCGGGCCCCGCCGAGGGTGACGGCGGCGCTGTCCCCGAGCTGGGCCAGGACCTCGCCGCCGAAGGCGGGGGCGAAGAGGTGCTGCACCAGCTCGGCGGAGAGCGCGCCTCCCCCGCCGTGGCCCATCACCACGCGCGGCCGGTCGCGCAGCGGGGCCGGGCAGGTCCAGCCGGTGAGATCGAGCGCGGCGGCGCCGCCGGCCCGGGTGTCGGTGTCAGACAACGGGGGTCGCCTCCAGCGGGGTGGTCGCGGCGGACACGGGCTTGAGCTCCAGCCGCCGGTAGAGGTAGTACGCGGCGCAGGCCCCCTCGCTGGAGACCATGGTGGCGCCGAGCGGGCTGCGCGGGGTGCAGAGCGTGCCGAAGGCGGCGCACTCGTGCGGTTTCAGCAGCCCCTGGAGCACTTCGCCGCTGCGGCACTCGGCCGGTTCGCGGGTGGTGATCCCGGTGACGGAGAAGCGGTGCTCGGCGTCGAAGTCCCGGTAGCGCGCGGAGAGCCGCCAGCCGCTGCCGGGGATCACGCCGATGCCGCGCCAGGCCCGGTCGGTGACCTCGAAGACGTCCTCCAGCATGGCGAGGGCGGCCGGGTTGCCCTCGGGGCGGACGGCGCGGGCGTAGGCGTTGTCGACGGTGTGCTCGCCGCGTTCGAGCTGCCGCACCGCGCGCCGTACGCCTTCCAGGATGTCCAGCGGTTCGAAGCCGGTCACCACGATGGGGACGCGGTGCCGGGCGGCCAGCTCGGGGTACTCGCCCACGCCCATCACGCTGCACACGTGCCCGGCGGCCAGGAAGCCCTGGACCCGGCAGCTGGGCGAGCGCATGATCGCCTCGATGGCCGGGGGGACCCGTACGTGGGAGACCAGCAGGCTGAAATTGCGGATGCCGAGCTTCTTCGCCTGATGGACGGTCATGGCGTTGGGCGGCGCGGTGGTCTCGAAGCCGATGCCGAAGAACACCACCTGGCGCTGCGGATTGTCCTGGGCGATCCGCAGGGCGTCGAGCGGGGAGTAGACGACGCGTACGTCGCCGCCCTCGCTGCGGACCTGGAAGAGGTCGCGGCCGGTGCCGGGGACGCGGAGCATGTCACCGAAGGAGCAGAAGATCACGTCGGGGCGGGAGGCGATCTCCAGCGCCTTGTCGATCACCTCCAGCGGGGTGACGCACACCGGGCAGCCCGGCCCGTGGATCAACTCCACCTCCTTCGGCAGGAGTTGGTCGATGCCGTGCCGGATGATGGTGTGGGTCTGGCCGCCACAGACCTCCATCAGCGCCCAGGGGCGGGTCACGGTGGCGTGGATGTCGTCGAGCAGCCGCCGGGCGAGGGCGGGGTCCTGGAACTCCTCGATGTACTTCACGGCGCGGCTTCCTCCTGGGGTGCGGCGACGGCGGGCCCCTCGGCGGCCGGTCCGCCGAGGGCCGGTCCGTCGGCGAAGGGCCAGGGGGCGTCGGGGCCGGCCTGGGCGGCGGCCTGCTCCCAGGGGTCCCCGAACTCCTCCTGGAGCATGCCGAGCTGCTCGAAGAGTTCGAGCGTCTGGCGGGCCGACTCCTCGTCGAGCCGCTGGAGGGCGAATCCCACGTGGACGATGGCGTACTCCCCGACCTCCAGGTCGGGCAGGTACTCCAGGCACACCTCCTTCTGGACCCCGCCGAAGTCGACGGTGGCCATGCGGGTGCCGTCCTTCTCGGCGATCTCAAGCACTCTGCCGGGTACCGCCAGACACATGGGTTCCTCCTCGCTGTGGGTGGTGCGCGGTCGCGGTGGCGGCGGCCACCATGAGCTGCCCGAGGGACAGCCCGCCGTCGTTCGGGGGGACCCGGCCGTGCCGCAGGACGGTGAACCCGGCGGCGCGCAGGGTGCGGGCGCAGCCGGAGGACAGCAGGGTGTTGGCGAAGACCCCGCCGGTCAGGGCCACGGTGCCGATGCCGTGCCGCTCGCGCGCCAGCCCGCAGAGGTCCGCGACGAGGGCGGTGACGGCGGCGTGGAAGCGGGCGGCGATCAGCGCCGGGCCGGTCCCGGCGCGCACATCGGCGGCCACGGCGGCCAGTACGGGTCCCGGTTCGGCGGTGACCGGTCCGGGGGCGGAGGCTACGGGGACGCGCAGCCCGAAGGAGTAGCCGGGCCCGGCGGCCCCGGGGGCGCCGAGCGCGGCGGCCTCCAGCTCGATCGCGGCCTGCGCCTCGTAGCGGGCGTGGTGGCAGATGCCCGCCAGGGAGGAGACGGCGTCGAAGAGGCGGCCCATGCTGGAGGTCGGGACGCAGTTCAGGTCCCGCTCCAACTGCCTCTCCAGTACGCGCAGTTCGTCGCCGGGGCAGGCGGCGACACAGGGCAGGTCCGGCGTCCGGGCCAGCCCGGCGGCCCGCAGATGCGCCAGCGCCATACGGTACGGGCGCCGCACGGCCGCGTCCCCGCCGGGGAGCGGCACGTAGCCGAGGTGGGCGAAGCGGGTGTAGCCGGCGTAGTCCGCGAGCAGGACCTCGCCGCCCCAGACGGCCCCGTCGTCCCCGTAGCCGGTGCCGTCGAAGGCGACGCCGATCACCGGGCGGCTGCCGTCCAGGCCGTGTTCGGCCATGGCGGAGGCGATATGTGCGTGATGGTGCTGTACGCGGACGAGCGGCCGGGATCCGGCGGTGCGCGCGGCCCACCGGGCGGAGCGGTAGCCGGGGTGCCGGTCGGCGGCGAGGAGGGCGGGGGTGACGCCGGTGATGGACTCCAGCTGACGCTCGGCGCGTTCGAGGGCGTCCTGCGTGGCGAGGTCGTCCATGTCACCGATGTGCGCGGACAGCCAGGCGTGCCGCCCCTCACCGAGGCAGAAGGTGTTCTTGAGGTCCCCGCCGGCGGCGAGCACCGGGGGGACGGACAGGGGCAGCGGGAGCGGCAGCGGGGCGTATCCGCGGGCGCGCCGCACGGTCAGGGTCTCCCCGTCGCAGACCCGGACCACGGAGTCGTCGCAGGGCACATGGATGGGGCGGTCATGCGTCAGCCAGGCGTCGGCGAGCCCGGCGAGCCGGTCCAGGGCCTCTTCGTCGTCGGTGACGATGGGCTCCCCGGCGAGGTTCCCGCTGGTCATGACGAGCAGGCGGGGACCGGGCGGGTCACCGGGCAGCCCGAGCAGCAGATGGTGCAGGGGCGTGTACGGGAGCATCACGCCCAGGTCCGGACAGCGCGGCGCGACCTCGGCGGCGAGCCCGTCCCCGAGGCCGTCCCGGCGGCGCAGCAGCACGATGGGGCGCACGGACCCGGTGAGCAGGTCCCGCTCCTCGGGCCCGATGTGCGCGTACCGCCCGGCCTCGTGGAGGTCCCGGGCCATCAGCGCGAAGGGCTTGTCCCCGCGGGCCTTGCGGCGGCGCAGCTCGGCCACGGCTCCGGCATGGGTGGCATCGCAGGCCAGGTGGTAGCCGCCGAGCCCCTTGACGGCGAGGACCGCCCCGGCGGCGAGGAGGCCGCGGGCCGCCGCCACCGGGTCGGGGCCGGCGGCCGGGCGGGGCGGGCTCCCGGTGAGCAGGGTGAGCCGGGGTCCGCAGGCGGGGCAGGCGACGGGCTGGGCGTGGAAGCGGCGGTCGGCGGGATCGGCGTACTCGCGGGCGCAGTCCGGGCACAGCGGGAAGCGGGCCATGGTGGTGTGCGCGCGGTCGTAGGGCAGCCCGGTGACGATGGTGAAGCGCGGCCCGCAGTGCGTGCAGGTGATGAAGGGGTGCCGGTGGCGGCGGTCGGCGGGGTCCGCCAGCTCGGCCAGGCAGTCGGCGCAGGTGGCCACGTCCGGGGAGACGAGGGTGCGGGCGGGGCCGCCGGTGCGGGAGGCGACGATGGTGAAGCCGGTGCCGCCCGCGGCGGGCACCTCGTGGTGGTCGACGGCGTCGACCACGGCCAGCGGGGGCGCGTCCGCCGCGAGCCGTTCGCAGAACCGCAGCACCGCCGCCGGGCTGCCCTCGACCTCCGCGACCACGCCCTCGGGGGTGTTGGTGACATGCCCGGCGAGGCCGAGTCCGATGGCGCGGGTGTAGACGTAGGGGCGGAAGCCGACGCCCTGAACCACTCCGCGCACGGTGATCCGGCGGCGCTGCACGGCCGCGTCCATCAGCGGGTCTGCGCGGCGGACCGGACGTGCGGGTGGTGGTGGTCGTGATCGGGCCCGTGGTCGTGGGCATGGCCGTGCCCGTGCTCGTGGCTGTGTCCGTGCTCGTGGCCGTGCGTGTGCTCGGCCCCGTGCCCGTGCTCGGTCCCGTGCTCGTGCGTGTGCGCGTGACCGGCCAGGGCGGAGGGCTGCCGGCCGGCCATCACCGGCGTGTGCGTGAAGGTCCCCGCCGCGGCCGCCAGGGCGCGGTCGAGCAGCAGGCCCAGCCCCTCGCCCGCGCGGGCCGAGGTCATCAGCACCTCCACACCGGGGTTGACCTGCTGGACGTGGGCCAGGAAGGCGGCCTCGTCGAAGTCGACGGCCCGCGCGATGTCGGTCTTGGTGACCACCACCAGCTGCGCGAGCCCGAAGGCGGTCGGGTACTTGAGGGGCTTGTCCTCGCCCTCGGTCACCGAGGCGAGCACCACCCGCAGGGACTCCCCCAGGTCGTAGGTGGCCGGGCAGACCAGGTTGCCCACGTTCTCCACGAAGAGCACCCGGGTGTCCTCGGGCAGCCAGCCGTCCAGGTGCCGGCCGAGCATGGCGGCCTCCAGGTGGCAGAGCCCGTCGGTGAGCACCTGCTTGACCGGTACGCCCGAACGCGCCAGCCGTGTCGCGTCGTTCTCGGTGGCGAGGTCCGCGGTGAGGGCCGCGACGGGCACGCCGCGCTCCCGCGCGAGGAGCAGTTCGCGCTCCAGCAGCGCGGTCTTGCCACTGCCGGGGCTGGAGAGCAGGTTGACCACCGTCGTACCGCGCGCGGTGAGTTCCGTACGCAGGATGTGGGCGGCGCTGTCGTTCTTGGCGAGCACCGCCTGCCGCAGATCGACCTCTCGGCACATGGCTCAAGCCTCCTCGGGAATCGGTTCGCGGGTACGGTCGCCGGCCGGGCCGTCCTCCCAGCGCACGCTGAGGATCTCCAGCTCGCGGCCCGACAGCAGTTCCACGTCCGTGGCCCTGCCGCAGCCGGGGCAGCACAGCTCGGGGGGCATCCCGACGGCCCAGGCGCCGGGGCAGGAGCGGCAGCGGGCGCGGGCCTCGACCGCCTCGGTGGTGAGCTCGGCGCCCTCCAGGACCGTTCCGGCGCAGGCCAGTTCGAAACAGAAGGCCAGGGCGTCGGGCACGACACCGGCCAGTTCGCCCACCCGGAGGCGTACGGCGGTCACCGCGTGCGCGTCAGCCGCACGGGCCGCTTCTTCCACCTGGCCCACGACGGCCATGGCGATCGACATCTCGTGCATCGTTCTCCGTCCTGCCGGGGCTCATTACACCGGCGGGGTGCGGGCGGCGCGGGCGGGCACGCCGGTGCGCCGCGCCGCCCGTACGCCGTTCGGCGGTGGGGGCGCGGCGCCGGGCGGGCGGGGTGTCACATCTTGCGGATGCGCAGGTAACGCCTGATGTCGGGGAGGACCTGGACGGCCAGGACGGCGAGGGCGGCGGCCGCGGCCCCGCCGATGAATGCCTTCTTCATGGGGTTCTCCTCAGTGCGGGGCGGGGTGCGCCCGCCGCGTCGGGGGCCCGGTCGTGGAGCAGGTCCAGGGCCATGCGGACGGCTCTCGGTACGGCGGCGGCCACGGGCGCGCTCAGGCCGATGCCCTCCTCGACGCAGGCGGGTTCGCATCCGAGGACCAGCGTGCGCCGGGGCGGGGTGGCGCCGGTTCCGGCGCACAGGGTGTCCAGCAGGGCGAGGACGGTGTCGGGTGACATGTGGTGTCCGTCGAGCACGGCCCCGCCGCCGGGCTCCACACCCGGCCCGGAGCCACCCCCGGCCTCGGCTCCCACGTCGATGAGGTACAGCGTGCCCGGCTCGCCGCCGCGCGCGGTGGCGTCGACCAGCAGGAGCGTGTCGTAGCCGTCGAGCAGCTGGTAGGCGAGGTGGACCCCGCGGACGCCGAAGTCCACCACCTCGGCCCCGTCCGGCAGCGGGTGCCCGGACAGGGCGCGTACGGTCTCCACGCCGAAGCCGTCGTCGCCGAGGAAGACATTGCCGATGCCCGCGACCAGGACCTTCGTGCTCACGCCTCCTCCAGCGGGGTGACCTCGTCGGGCTGGAAGTAGAGGAACCGGCCCTGTTCCCGGCGGATGTCGGCGCCCGGATCGTCCTCCACGGTGACGGCGAGGTGCACTCCCCCGTCGACGTCGTGCAGCACGGCCTCGACCCTCGCGGCGCGGCCGTGCAGGAAGAGGTCCTGGGCATCGGTACGGCGGGCCCCGGGGCGGAGCCGGACCCGGCTGCCGGGGCCGACCGGGACCCCGTCGACGGCGACCGGGCCGGGCTCGGGGGCCGCGGCTCCGGCCGGGTCCCACCAGGGGGTCTCCGGCCGGAAGACGGCCTCCTCGTCCGGGAGCTCCGTCAGCGCCGGCGGCAGGTCCTCGCCGGTGACCTCGCGCAGGGAGCGCACCGCGCCGTGCAGCCGCTCCAGCACCTCGGGCGGCAGGGAGTCCGCGAGGTCGATGACGGCGGCGGCCCGGGGGTCGGTGCCGCGTGCCTCGCGCTTCTCCGCCTCGGTGAGGGCGGCCGTGCGCAGGGCCAGGATCTCGTCGATCTCGGTGGCGTCGTACATGGCCCCGGCGCTCTCGGGGGCGATGGCCGGATGGTCCTCCAGGATGATCGGCGAGGACAGCACCACGTCGGCGCGGCCGTCCGCGCCCGCGAGCACCGGCCAGGTGTGGCGGTTGACGCAGGCGGCGACGGACGGGCGGGCCCATTCGGGCGGGTCGGTCATGGAGAGGAAGGAGCCGGAGTCCAGGCCGAGCAGGAGGTGCGCGGCGACCAGCGAGCGCGGCAGGGCCGCTTCGCGGTCGGCGGCCCCGCCGGCGGCGGGAGTCCACGGGCTGGTGTTCTCCACCACCGCGGTGAGCCGGAACGCCCGGTAGGCGCAGTCCAGTTCCTCGGCGCGCAGCCGCAGGACGCCCTCGACGGCCTCGGTACGCCGCACCAGGCGGCCCGCCGTCCGCCCGTCCGGGCCGGGCACCTCCTCGGCCTCCTCGCGGGCGGGCCGGTGGAAGGGGAGGGTGATGCCCTCCCCCGCCAGCCCGGCCACGGGCACCCGGAACTCCACCCGCTCCTCGGCCCCCTCGTCCCAGGGGACCAGGACCCGGTCGGGCAGGTGCAGTTCCCCGGTCTCCTCGAAGCCGCCGTCCGCCAGGGCCCGGTGCACGGTGCGCCGCTGGGCGTGCAGGAAGCGCAGCTCCAGGGAGAGCTCCGCGCCGGTCCTCGGCTCCATCAGGATCTGGGTCTGCTGGGCGGAGGGCTCGTCGTGCGCGGGGCCCCAGGCCGGGGGTACGAGTACCCCGAACTGCCAGCGCAGCCGGTTCTTGGCGGCGGAGGCCCGGTAGGGGTAGAGCACGTACCCCTCCAGCAGGACGGCGTCGGCCACCTGCCGCGCGGCGGCGAAGCGGGGGTCGGCGGCGGTCGTGGTGGTGGCGGTCACGGGGCCGTCCTCTCGGTGACGCGCGGCAGCGCCCCGGCCAGCCGCGGCGGGCCGGGCGGGGGCTGCCGCCTCGGTTCGGCCGCGTCGAGCAGGGCGCGTACGGTCGACTCCCACGAGGCGAGGGCGTTCCGGGAGCGGTAGGCGAGCAGGTCGGCCATCAGGTCCGCGGGCAGCCGGAGCCAGCCGCAGCCGGGGAAATGCTGTTCGAGCATTTCCCGCCAGACGGTCACCGGCATGCGGAAGGTCGCCTCGCGGTCCCAGGGCACCGGTTCCACCCGGAAGCCGCCGTCCCCGGTGAAGGCGGTGCCGGAGAACAGCATGAGCAGCGGTACCTCGCCCTCCTGGAGGGCTTCGAAGTACCGGGTGGCGGCGATGTCCATGTCGTAGGTGCAGGGCACGACGAGATCGGTCTCGGTCTCGCTGGTGAACCCGGGCACCATCACCGGGACCTGCGCGAACTGCACCGGCTGGAGGGTGGTGCCCCAGCGGGAGCGCTCGCCGAACAGGTCGGCCAGCCCCTCGGCCTCGGCGGGGCCGTAGCCGCGCCGGGCCGGTTCGATGCGGATCTGGCAGCGCAGGGCGAGGGCGTGGACGCGGGCTCCGCCGGCGGCGGTGATCCGCAGCCGGAAGACCAGGGTGGGGCCGGCCGCGTACGGGTCGGCGCGCACCCCGGTGCAGGTGAAGGAGAGGTCGCTCACGCGGGGCCCGCTTCCGTGGCCGGGGCGAGGGGCTTCGCCCGGCGGCCGACCTCGTCGAAGAATGCGGCGAGGGCGGCGCGTGCCTCGGCGCCGCCGTCGAAGCCCTGCCACAGCAGCCGCATCCGGCCGACGAGTTCGTAGCAGACGTCGATCGGCACCAGGTAGCAGCCGGACCGGCCCTCCCAGCGGTGGACGAGCAGCGCCTCGGTGTCGGGCTCCAGCAGGGCGGCCAGCCGCCCGCCGCCCAGGACGCGCTGCCAGGTCTCCGGGTCGAGTTCGCTCTCGGTGGCCCCGGCGGGGCTGGGGTAGAGGGCGACGAGCCGGTCCAGGGCGGCGTTGCGGAAGAGGAAGGCGACGCCGACGGGGATCTGGAGCAGTTCCCAGACCCCCTGGTCGAGCCGGTGCTCCGGATCGGCCAGATAGCGGTCGGGGACGGCCCGGTAGCGGCCGGTCCGCGCGCCGGGCCGGTCGAACAGCAGGGAGCAGGCGGTGCAGGCGCAGACCAGGGCGCGCTTCTCGGTCTCCACCAGGTGGCGGTGCCCGGCCTCAGGCACCGCCACGCCGCACAGCTCGCAGGTCTCGGGCCGGGGCGGCCTCGGGCCGGTGAAGCGGTGCAGCCCGCGCGGGGTCCGCGTACCGAGGGCGGGGCCGGTCACGGTACCCGCGCCGGGGTGGTGGGCCGGGTGCCGATCTGGAGCAGCGGCGGCTGCGGGGCCGGGGCGGGCTCCATCTCGACGGCCGTCACCTCGGGGACGAAGCAGGCGAGGGTGTCCTCGACGCTCCGCTCCGAACCGCCGGTGCCGCAGCCGCAGCCGCCGGTGGGGGCAGCGGGGCGCAGCCGCAGTACGCCGGTGGCCTCGTCGAAGCCGACCAGTTCCACCGGGTCGCCGGACCGGGCCAGGGCGCGGTCGATCCGGGTGCGCACGTCCTCGGGGTGGAGGTGGTGCAGGGAGAGCAGGCTCGCCACGAGCTCGTCCTCGGCGAGGGCGGCGAGCGGGGCCTCGCCCAGGGTCCCGGCGATCCGGGCGAGCCCGGCACCGTAGAACTCCATGAGGACGCGCACCAGTTCCTCGGCGGCGGCGCAGCTCTCGCGGCTGCCGGTGGCGGCCAGCGCGTCCAGGATCTCCTCGACGCGCCGGCCCGCCTCGCGGGCGTCGGTGGCGGGGGCGGCGCTCATCCGCCCAGTCCGCTCAGCCCGGTGGGGACGTGCATGGTCTTCACGGTCTTGCCGCCACCGACGTACATGTGGACCCCGCAGGGCAGACAGGGGTCGAAGCTGCGCACGGCGCGCATGATGTCGATGCCCTTGAAGTTCTCCGGGGTGTTCTCCTCGAAGATCGGCGTGTTCTGCACGGCGTCCTCGTAGGGGCCGGGGGTGCCGAAGGTGTCGCGGGTGCTGGCGTTCCACGGGGTCGGCGGGTAGGGGTGGTAGTTGGCGATCTTCCCGTCCCGGATGACCATGTGGTGGGAGAGGACCCCGCGTACCGCCTCGGTGAAGCCGACGCCGATGGACTCGTCCGGCACCTCGAACTTCTCCCAGGTCTGGGTGCGTCCGGCGCGGACCTCGGCCAGGCCCTTCTCGGCGCAGTGCAGGGCGATGGCGGCGGCGTACGCCTGGAAGTAGGTACGGGCGCGGTTGCGCTCCAGGGCGTTGGACCACTTCGGGATCTTCCACTCGAAGCGGGTCTCGGGCTTGGTCATGGTGCGCGGCAGGTTGATGACGACGCTGTGGCCGGTGGCCTTGACGTAGCCGACGTCGACCAGGCCGGACAGGGCGGTCGACCACAGGCGGGCGATGGGGCCGCCGCCGGTGTCGAGGGCGAGGTGGTCCTTGCCGTCGAACCAGCGCGGGGACATCACCCAGCTGTACTTGTCGTCGAAGTTCCGCTTCTGCGGGGCGGGGATGGTGTGCTGGTTCCAGGGGTGGCGCGGGTCGACCGGGTTGCCGAGCGGGTCGTGGGTGACGAACTGCTCCTGGCCCTGCCAGTCGTCGTAGTACGAGCTGCCGAGCAGGATGCGGATGCCGAGGTTGATCTCGGTGAGGTCGTTGGTGACCAGCTTGCCGTCCACGACGACGCCCGGGGTGACGAACATCTTCCGTCCCCAGTCGGTCATGTTGGCGTAGGTGAAGTCGCAGTGCTCGGGGTCGTTGAGGGCGCCCCAGCAGCCCAGCAGCACCCGGCGGCGTCCGACCTCCTCGTAGCCGGGCAGGGCCTCGTAGAAGAAGTCGAAGAGGTCGTCGTGGAGGGGGACGACACGCTTCATGAACTCGACGTACCGCATGAGGCGGCTCATGTAGTCCGTGAAGAGCTGGACGGAGGCGACCGTGCCGACACCGCCCGGGTAGAGGGTGGAGGGGTGCACGTGGCGGCCCTCCATCAGGCAGAACATCTCGCGCGTGTACCGGCTGACCTGGAGCGCTTCGCGGTAGAACTCGCCCTCGATGGGGTTGAGGGAGCGCATGATGTCCGCGATGGTGCGGTAGCCGTGCTCGCCGGCGTGGGGGGCCTCGGTGCGCTCGGCCAGTTCCAGGACGCCGGGGTTGGTCTCGCGGACCATCTTCTCGCAGTAGTCGACCCCGACCAGGTTCTCCTGGAAGATGTTGTGGTCGAACATGTACTCCGCGGACTCGCCGAGGTTGATGATCCACTCGCCGAGGTGGGGCGGCTTCACCCCGTAGGCCATGTTCTGCGCGTACACCGAGCAGGTGGCGTGGTTGTCGCCGCAGATCCCGCAGATGCGGCTGGTGATGAAGTGCGCGTCGCGGGGGTCCTTGCCGCGCATGAAGACGCTGTAGCCGCGGAAGACCGAGGAGGTGCTGTAGCACTCCGCGACCCGCTTCTGCTTGAAGTCGATCTTCGTGTGGATGCCGAGGCTGCCCACGATCCGGGTGATCGGATCCCAGGCCATCTCCACCAGGCCGCTGCCGTCACCGGCCGGCTTCGTGTTCGGTGCCATCGTCTCTGCCGTGACCCTTCGTCGGTACGCGTGCGCGTGCGGTACGGGTGCCCGCGCACGCGGGCTTGCGGGGGCGGGGGGACGGGGCCCCGCGGGATGCGGGGCCCCGTACGCGGCCGTCGGGCGGCCGGGGCGTCACCGGGACGGGGACGTCACCAGGGCGGGCGGTAGCCCGTGGTCAGGGCGCGGCCGGTACGCCGCCACTTCGGCTCCTCGTCCACGGTGTGGGCCGTGAGCTCGCGGAGCCTGCGGATCACCGCGCCGTAGGCGCCGCTCGCGGTGGTGGAGACCTTCGCGCCGGGCGGCTCGTCCATGAAGGGCATGAACTTGTCCGGGAAGCCGGGCATGGTGCAGGCGATGCAGATGCCGCCGACGTTGGGGCAGCCGCCGATGCCGTTCATCCAGCCGCGCTTGGGCACGTTGCACTTCACGACCGGACCCCAGCAGCCCAGTTTGACCAGGCACTTCGGGGAGTCGTAGGTGTGGGCGAACTGGCCCTGCTCGTAGTAGCCGGCCCGGTCGCAGCCCTCGTGCACGGTGGCGCCGAAGAGCCAGGTGGGGCGCAGCTTGTCGTCGAGCGGGATCATCGGGGCGGAGCCGGCCGCCTGGTAGAGCAGGTAGGTCAGCGTCTCCGAGAAGTTGTCCGGCTGGATCGGGCAGCCGGGCACGCACACGATCGGGATGCCCGCCTGCGACGTCCAGTCCCAGCCCAGGTAGTCGGGCACGCCCATGGCGCCCGTCGGGTTGCCCTCCATGGCGTGGATGCCGCCGTAGGTGGCGCAGGTGCCGATGGCGACGACGGCGAGGGCCTTGGGGGCCAGCCGGTCGATCCACTCGCTGGTGGTGATGGGCTGGCCGGTCTCCGGGTCGTCGCCGAAGCCGCACCAGTAGCCCTCGGGCTTGATCGACTCATTGGGGATGGAGCCCTCGACGACGAGCACGAAGGGGTCGATCTCGCCGCGCTCGCCCTTGAAGAACCACTCGATGAAGGTGTCGGCGCCACCGACCGGACCGCACTCGAAGTCGATCAGGGGCCAGTGCACGGCGATCTTGGGGAGACCGGGCAGGGTGCCGGTGACGATCTCCTCGATGGACGGCTGCATCGCCGCCGTCAGGGACACGGAGTCGCCGTCGCAGCTCAGGCCGGCGTTGATCCAGAGGATATGGATCACTGGGTCGTCGACCGGTTCCTTCGTCTCTGCGGCCTTCGTCTCTGCGGCCATGCGCTGCCTCCTCGGGGAGGGGATCAAGGTGAGGGGGTGGGGGTGGAGGGAGGCGGGCGGTCGCCCGGCCCCACCCTTCTTGCTAACAGGGGCGCGGGGCGGGTGCCGCGTCTTGTTGGGCCGGTCCAGTGACGGCGGCGGGGCGCTCCGGGCGCTCCTTGCGTACGAAGGCGCGCCGCAGGGCGTGGTAGGGCGCCTGCGGGTCGGAGAACACCGCCCGCATCTCGGCCAGCTCCGCCGCGCGGTGCTCGGCCAGCGGGCGCACGGCCTCGTCGCGCTCGCGGGCCGCCTTCTTGGCGGCGATCCGGGCGGTGGTGGCGGGCAGGTCCGCCAGGCGGGTGGCGAGGCGGCGCGTCTCGCGGTCGAAGTCGCCGGGCGCGCAGGGCACCGTACGGTCGGCCAGTCCGAGCCGGTGCGCGGCGGCGGCGCTCAGGGGCAGGGCCTCGGCGGTGAGGCGCGCGGCGGTGGCGGGGCCGACGCGGCGGGGCAGGGTGTACGTCCAGTACTCGGAGCCGTACAGCCCCATCAGGCGGTAGTGGGGGTTCAGGACGACGCCCGTGCGGCACCAGACCTCGTCGGCGGCGAGGGCGAGCATGACCCCGCCGGCGGCGGCGTTGCCGCCGAGGGCGCTGACGACGAGCCGGTCGGTGGTGGTGAGGACGGCCTCGACGAGGTCGTCCATGGCCTGGATGTTCTCCCAGGACTCGGCGGCCGGGTCGGCGGCGGCCTCGATGACGCCGAGATGGATGCCGTTGGAGAAGAAGTCCCGGCCGCCGCCGAGGACCAGCACGGTGGTGGGGCGGCTGCGGGCGGCCCCGTACGCCGCCAGCAGGCGGCGGCAGTGGCCGGTGCTCATCGCGCCGCCGGGGAAGGAGAACGACAGGAAGCCGGTCCGCCCCTCCTCGTGGTAGCCGATGTCGGACCAGTCGGGCCGGTGGGGGCCGGCCTCCGGGGGCGCGGGGTGCTCGGGCAGTGCGGGCAGCCGGTCGCCGAGGGCGAGCGTGGCGGGCAGCCGGGGGCCCGCGGGGCGCTCCGGCGTACGCGGGGCGCGCAGCTCCGGGATCCAGACGGCCCCGTCGGCGGTGGCCCGGCAGAGCGCCCCGGCACGGGTGGCCAGGAGTGCGCCGGGGCGCCCGCGCAGGCCGTCCTCGCGGTGGCCGCCGTGCAGGTACCAGTCCTCCCCGAGCAGCCGGTCCCGTACGCCGGGCCGGGAGTCGGCGGCGCGCAGCAGGCGCAGGACCCGCTCGGTGCCGTCCCGCTCCCAGTCGATCCGGCGGTCCTCCTGGCGCACCGGCGGCCGCGTCCGGCTCCCGGTCTGGGGGCGGGGGACGTAGGTGCCGGAGGCGAAGCGGTCCACGGCGAGCAGGACGGCCTCCAGCGCGGCGTCCGCGATCTCGCCGCGGTAGAGGTCGCTCTTGCCGACGGGCGGTACGGGGCACGCGGCGGTGGCCCACACGTCCCCGGCGTCCATCTCGGCGCCGGCCTGGAGGACGGTGACGCCCCAGCGGGTCTCCCCGTCCTGCACGGCGTGGTCCAGGGAGGCGGGGCCGCGGTCGCCCACGGGGCCGGGGTGCACGATCAGGCAGGTGTGGGCGGTCCAGACGTCCTCGGGGATCGCGGTGCGCAGCATCGGGGCGAGGACCAGGTCCGGCCGGTGGCGGTGCACGGCCGCGGCCCAGGGGGTGCCGGGCACGGCGAGCTCGACGGCCACCCGGTGGCCGTGGTCGCGCAGTTCGGCGTGGACGCGCTGCGTGAGGCTGTTGAAGGCGCTCGCGACGAGCAGGACGAACACGTGGTCTCCCGGCGGCGGCGGCCGGGGGCCGCGTGTCGCGGGGCCCGGCCGGATCGGTGCGGCTCCTGACCGGCACACGACCGGCCGCCTGAGATGCTGGGCCACCCCGCCGCCCGCCCGGCCGCGGCGCTGCGGCGGTGTCACCCGAAAGCGCAGCCCGGGAACGCCCGCTCGGCCCTACCCGGGGGCGGCCGGCCGGGGCGGGCCGGGGGGCCGGATCAGCGCTGGTCCTCGACGCCGATGGCCTCCTGGAGGTCCTTGTGCGCCTGGCCCCACTCCCCCTCCTGCTGTTCCAGCAGGGCGGCGGCGATGGCGTTCAGCTTGAGCTGGATCGCGTGCTCGGCGCGGCGCTCGGAGTTCTTCAGCAGGGCCAGGAGCAGCAGCGAGACCGCGCCCATCGCGTCGCCGACCAGGTGCTGCCAGGTCGTCTCCAGGTGGAGCAGGTGGACCGTGAGGTAGGTGGCCACCAGCAGGACGCAGAACACCGAGAAGGCGGCGGAGCTGGTGAAGTTCGACGCCAGTTCCGCCAGCTTCTCGAAGCGGCCGAGTCCTTGTTTCCCGTCCTTCTTCTCGGCGGGGTGCTCGAAGGTCATGCCGCACACCTGCCCGAACCGGGCCCGCCGAACCCCTCCCGGCCGGCGCCGGGACCCGTTCAGCGCAGGCGGGCCGGGGAGGAGGCGTCCGGGGTGAGGAGGCGGGGGGCACCGCTGCCGTCGGCGGGGACCGTCCACAGGTCGGTGCCGTCGGGGGCGCCCTCGGTGGGCAGGGCGTAGGCCAGGGTGCGGTCGTCCAGCCAGAGGGCCTGGTCGTCGACGCTGTGCTTCTCGGCGAGGGGGTGGTCCCGCAGGGTGGACAGGTCCATGACGTGCTCCCGCCACAGGGCGGCCCCGGGGCGCACCCGCTTCTTGTACGCGATGCGCGTCTCGTCCGGCGACAGGGACGGGCATTCGACGTTCTGGACGAGCGTGGTGACGGACCGCCGGGAGAGCGAGCCCTTCACCAGATGGGTGCGGCCGCCGGTGGAGAGGGTGGCGTAGAAGGTGTCGTCGTCCTTGGCGAAGGTGACGCCCCAGAAGTTCACGTCCTGCGCCCGGTGGTCGCGGCCGTCCAGGGTGATGGCGAACTCCTCCAGGCTGGCCTCCAGTTTCCAGGTACGGGTGTCCAGGACGGCCGTACGGGTGGAGAAGAAGGCCGCGCCGTAGGACTCCCCAGAGACGAAGACGGTCCAGGCCACGAAACGGCCGCTGGGCGAGACCCGGGCCCGGCTCGGCGTCCCCGCGAGCGGAAAGCTCCGTACGGTGCGCAGTCCGGCGTCGAGGACGAGGGCCTTGTTGTCCTGGGCCAGCGCGCCCGGCGTGGAGCGCAGGCAGATCCCGGTGCCGGCGGCGGCGTGGAACCGCTGGCAGCTGAGGTCGGAGACGGTACGGGGGCCATCGGGCGCGGCGGCCGGGACGGCGGCCAGGGCTCCGCGCCGGGGCCCCTGCCCGCCGCCCAGGAAGGCCAGCGCGTCCTGTCCGGGGGTCAGCGCGACGGCGCCCGGTGTGCCGGCCGCGCCTCCCGCGCCGGGCCGTCCCGCGCGGTCGGCGGCGTACAGCACCCAGGCGGCGGCGACCCCTCCGAGCAGCAGCACCGCCACCAGGAGCACGAGCAGGCGGCGGGAGCGGGTCATCGGGGTCCTCGCGGGCTTCGGGCGGGGTCGGTGGCCGGGGTGTCCCCGGCAGCCGGGGGCGGGGTGTCCCCGGCAGGCGTGGCCCCCGGCGCGGCGGGGCGCAGTACGCGGCCCGCGACGGCGGCGCAGCACAGCAGCCCGCCCGCGGCGGCGGCGAGGGCGGGTCCGGGGCCCCACAGGGTCCAGGCGCCGCCGAAGGCGAGGGAGCAGACGAAGCGGGCCAGCGCCTGGCCGGTGCCGACCAGGGCCATGCCGGTGGCGCGCAGGGCGGCGGGCACGGTGGCGGCCACGGCGGCGGGCAGCACCCCGTCGGTGGCGGCGTAGAACATGCCGTGCAGGGCGAGCACCAGATAGGGCAGCGCCGGCCAGTCGGGGGCCCACAGCAGCAGGGCGTAGCCGGTGAGGAGGAGGGCGTGCCCGGTGAGGAAGACGGTGCGGCGGCCGATGCGGTCGGCGAGGGCCCCGGCGGGGACGGCGAGCAGCAGGAACACGGCGGCGGTCCCCAGCGGCAGCAGCGCGAACCACTGGTCCCCGAGGCCGGTCCGGCGCTGGAGCAGCAGGTAGACGAAGGCGTCGCTGACGGTGGTCAGGCCGAGCAGCACCGCGCAGAGCGCCAGGGAACGCAGCCGGGGCAGGCGCAGCAGCGCCAGGGCGTCCCGGACCCGTACGGGGCTCGGGCCCTCCGGGGCGGGGGCGGGCCCGGACGGGGGCGGCAGCGCGGGAAGGCCGCCGCCGGAGGGCACGAAGAGCACCAGCACCACGACACCGAGCACGGCGACGCAGCCGCTGACGGCGAAGACCGCGTCGTAGCCGTCGGCGGCGACGCCCAGGATGAGGAAGGCGGCGAGCGGGCCGAGCAGGGCGCCGGTGGTGTCCATGGCCCGGTGCACGCCGAAGGCGCGGCCCTGGGCCTCGGGCGGTGCGGAGAGGGAGATCAGCGCGTCGCGGGGCGCGGTGCGCAGGCCCTTGCCGGTGCGTTCGAGGGCGAGGATCACGCTGATCGGGCCGAGACTGTGGGCGAGCAGCAGCAGGGGTTTGCAGAGCGCGGAGAGTCCGTAGCCGAGGCCGGCGATCAGCTTGTGGTTGCGGACCCGGTCCGCGAGGTGGCCGCCGGTCAGCTGGACCAGGGCGCTGACCCCGTTGTAGACGCCGTCGAGGGCGCCGAAGCCGAGCGGGCTCAGGCCGAGCCCGGCGATCAGGTAGAGGGGCAGGACGGCGGTGACCATCTCGGAGGAGATGTCGGTGATCAGGCTGACGGTGCCGAGGGCGAGGACGGCCGGGGCGACGACGCGCCCGGTCCGGCCGGATAAGGCCCCCGGCGCGCTCCTCTCCCCCTGCTCGCCCCGGTCGCCCCGGTCGTGCCGCGCGCCCTGCGCGCCCTGCTCGCCCGCGGGCGCGGAGCGGTCCGCGAGGTACATGCTCTGAGCCCCCGATGCCTCCGTGTGGATCACTCGCACGTGCGAGTGGAACCCTAATGCTTGTACGGGCCAACTGCGGTGCGTACGCGGTGATTCGGCCGTCCCGCCCCCGCCGGGCCGGGCGGTCTCAGCCCTCGCGGCTGCTCTCGTCCCGCAGCCAGGTGGAGAAGTCCCCCGCGCGCACGGCCTCGCGGGACCCCCGGCGGGCGGCCAGCGCCGCCAGGACGAACACCGCGACGGCGGGCAGCAGTTCGGGATCGGCGCGCACCAGTCCGCGCAGGTCCGCGGTGCCGGTGCGGGCCGAGGGCGCGGCCCGCACCGGTACGGGCACCTGCCCGGTGGCCTGGAGGTGCTCCAGCTCGGCCGACGAGGTGGCCGCGCGCACCTTGCGCCGTACCAGGTCGGCCCAGGTGCGCGGCGGACGCACGACCACCCGGGCGGAGCCGACGACGCTCCGCTCCCCCGGCGCGAAGGCCAGGGAGGCGGCCAGGTCGTCGGCCATCAGCGGGGGCAGCGCGGCGATCCGGCGGTGTCCCTCCTCGGTCACGGCGATCACCCCGCGGCCGAACAGCCCCTCGCGGACGGCGGGCAGCCGCTGCCAGACCCGGTAGTAGGCCCGTACCGGCCAGGCGGCGGCCGCCAGCGGGATCAGCCGGGCGGGGGCGGCGGCCAGCAGGTCCGGGTCCCCGGCGAGCGCGTCCGTCAGTTCCCGCACATCGGTGGCGCCGAGCACGACATCGGCGTCCACGTACAGTCGGGGGAAGCCGCGGGCGTGCTCGTCGCCGGTCCGCAGGGCCGTGTGCTTGGAGGGCGCCGGGATCTCCACGACGCGTACGCGGTCCCCGCGCGCGGCGGCGACCCGCGCGGTGTCGTCCGTACAGCCGTTGCACACCACGACGATGTCGGGGGCGGGAGAGGAGGTGTCGGCCAGGAGCTCGTCGAGGAGCCGGCCGATGACCCGGCCCTCGTTGTGGGCCGGTATCACGATGCTGGTCACCCGGGCAGTATGCACCGTCGAACACCCGCTCCAGGCGTTTCCGTCAACTCTGCCCGGACGTAAGCCCGGTGGTCTAGATTGAACGGCGCCGACCGGAATCGGCATGCTCCTCCGGCACGCCTCGGTGCCGCCGGCGGGCACGCTCCGGAACGGCGGCAGCAGTACGGGTTCGGCCGCTTGTGGGGAACAGGTGGCCGGGCCGGGGGGCGGAACACGCGGTTCACGCAGAGCGCGGTTGTGGGGGGCCATCACCGTCGAGCAGGTCGGACACGCCACGCGCGGGCGTCCGCCCTGCCGTCGACGGCATTTCCCTCCCTTCCACGCGTCCCGGCCACGAGTTGTCGGCACGCCGTGCGGCGTGCGCGGAAGGAAGGGGAACGCTGTGAAGGACACCGCGAAGGACGCGGAACGGGCGGGGCGGGGCGCCGGGACCACCGGTGAGGAGCCCCCGGCCCCCTTAGGCGTGGCCGTGGTCGGTGCGGGCTACTGGGGGCCCAATCTCGTCCGCAACTTCCAGTCCAGCCCGCTGTTCCGCCTCCAGTGGCTGTGCGACCTGGACGTGGACCGGGCCCGGCAGGTGCTCGGCGGGTACTCCACCGTCCAGGCGACCGCGGACTACGCGGCGGTGCTCGCCGACCCCTCGGTGGCGGCGGTCGCCGTGGCCACCCCGGCCGGCACCCACCTGGACGTCGCCCTGGCCGCGCTGCGCGCCGGGAAGCACGTCCTCGTGGAGAAGCCCCTCGCCGCCACCTACGAGGACGGGCTGCGGCTGGTCACCGAGGCCGAGGAGCGCGATCTCACCCTGATGTGCGACCACACCTACTGCTACACCCCGGCCGTGGGCCGGATCCGGGACATGGTCCGCTCCGGCGAACTGGGCGAGATCCACTACGTGGACTCCGTACGCATCAACCTCGGGCTGGTCCAGAAGGACATCGACGTCCTGTGGGACCTGGCCCCCCACGACCTGTCGGTGCTGGACTTCATCCTCCCCGACCACGTCGAGCCGGTGGCGGTCGCCGCGCACGGCGCCGACCCGATCGGCACCGGGCAGTCCTGCGTGGCCTATCTGACCCTCCAGCTGAACACCGGCGCCATCGCGCACGTGCACGTCAACTGGCTCTCCCCGACGAAGGTGCGCACCACCATGGTCGGCGGCTCCAAGCGCACCCTGGTCTGGGACGACCTCAACCCCACCCAGCGCGTCTCGGTGTTCGACCGCGGGGTGGAGCTCAGCACCCCGCAGGAGATCGGCGCCGACGAGCGCCGCGACATGCTCGTCTCCTACCGGACCGGCGACATGGTCGCGCCCGCGATCGGCGAGAAGGAGGCCCTGCGCAGCATGGTGGAGGAGTTCGCCGACGCCATCCGCACGGGCCGGCCCGCGCTCACCGACGGCCGGGCGGGGCTCAAGGTCCTGGACATCCTCGAAGCCGCCTCCCGCAGCCTGGAGTTCCGCGGCGCGGTCGTCGGACTGCGCACCGGGCGCTGATCCCTCGCGGTCCGGGCGAGGACCGGGCCGCCGCACGGGCGGGTCCGTCCGCGGGCCCTCCGCATTCCGTCACACGCAAGACCACGACCAACCAGTGGGGGCAGGGCGTTGAGCAGGGTACGAGGCAAGAGGATTCTGGTCACCGGAGGGGCGGGCACCATCGGCTCGCACGTGGTGGACCAGCTGGTGGACCACGGGGCCCGCGAGATCGTGGTGCTCGACAACTTCGTGCGGGGGCGCACCGCCAACCTGGCCCGCGCGCTGCCGAGCAGTGTCGTGGAGGTCGTCGAGGGCGACATCCGCGACGTGGCCGCGGTGCGCAAGGCGACGGAGGGCGCCGACCTGGTGTTCCACCTCGCCGCCATCCGGATCACCCAGTGCGCGGAGGAGCCGCGGCTGGCGAACGAGGTCATGGTGGACGGCACGTTCAACGTGCTGGAGGCGGCGGCCGCCGCCGGGGTGGGCAAGGTGATCGCCTCCTCCTCCGCCTCGGTGTACGGGCTGGCCGACACCTTCCCGACGGGCGAGGACCACCACCCGTACCGCAACGACACCTTCTACGGCGCGGCGAAGGCGTTCAACGAGGGGATGCTGCGCAGCTTCCACTCCATGTACGGGCTGGACTACATCGCCCTGCGCTACTTCAACGTGTACGGGCCGCGGATGGACATCCACGGCCTGTACACGGAGGTCCTGATCCGCTGGATGGAGCGGATCGCGTCGGGCGAGCCGCCGCTGATCCTGGGCGACGGCACGCAGACCATGGACTTCGTCGACGTACGGGACATCGCGCGCGCCAACCTGCTGGCGGCGGAGTCCGGGCTGACCGACGAGGTGTTCAACGTCGCGCACGGTACGGAGACCAGCCTGCTCCAGCTCGCCCAGGGGCTGCTGGAGGCCATGGACGCGGACGGCATGGTCCCGGAGCACGGGCCGGCGCGCGCCGTGAACGGGGTCACCCGGCGGCTCGCGGACACCTCGCGGGCGGCGGAGCGGCTGGGCTTCACGGCCGCGATCGACCTGCGGACGGGGCTGCGGGACCTGGTCGACTGGTGGCGGTCCGAGCGCGCGGCCGACGCCCAGGATCCCGCTGCCGCGTCCGCGTCCGCTCCCGCCGAGGCGGGCCGATGAGCGCCCCGGGGGCCGCCGCGGCCCGGATCCCGGTGATGGTGCCGTGGCTGGGCGAGGAGGAGGCGCGCGCCGCCGCCGAGGCGGTGCTCTCCGGCTGGGTGGCCCAGGGGCCCCGCGTCGCCGCCTTCGAACGGGCCTTCGCGGAGCGGGTCGGGGCCGAGCACGCCATCGCGCTCAGCTCCTGCACCACCGCCCTGCACCTGGCGCTGATCGCGCTGGACCTGGGCCCGGAGGACGAGGTGGTCGTGCCCTCGCTGTCCTTCATCGCCACCGCCAACGCCGTGCGCTACGTGGGCGCGCGGCCGGTGTTCGCGGACGTGGAGGAGGCCACCGGGAACCTGACCCCGGCCACCGTGGACGCCGTGCGCACCCCCAGGACCCGGGCGGTGCTCGCCGTCCACCAGGGCGGGGTGCCGGCCGATGTGCACGCGCTGCGCGCGGCCTGCGCCGACTGGGACCTGGCGCTGGTGGAGGACGCCGCCTGCGGTATCGGCGCCACGGTCGGCGGGAAGTCCGTCGGCCACGGCGCCCTGCTCGCCGCCTGGTCCTTCCACCCCCGCAAGGTGATCACCACCGGCGAGGGCGGCATGCTGACCACGGACGACGCCGGCTGGGCGGAGCGGCTGCGGCGGCTGCGCGAGCACGGGATGAACGTGTCGGCCGCCGAGCGCCACGCGAGCGGCACCCCGATCGCCGAGAGCTATCTGGAGACCGGCTACAACTACCGGATGACCGACATCCAGGCCGCGGTGGGCCTGGTGCAGCTCGGCAAGCTGGACGAGATCGTGGCCCGGCGGCGGGCGCTCGCCGCCCGGTACGGGGAGCTGCTGGCCGGGGTCCCGGGCGTGCGCCCGGTCCGCGATCCGGAGCACGGCCAGGGCAACTTCCAGTCGTACTGGGTGCTGCTCGCCGAGGACTTCCCCCTCGGCCGGGACGCGCTGCTCGCGGCGCTCGCCGAGGCCGGGATCTCGGCCCGGCGCGGGATCATGGCCTCGCACCTGGAGCCGGCGTACGCGGGCCACGGCGCGGCGGCGCTGCCGGTGACGGAGCGGCTGACGCGGGACTCGCTGATCCTCCCGCTGTTCCACACGATGACCGCCGCCCAGCAGGACCGGGTGGTGGCCGTGCTGCGGGAGCGGGCGGGCGGATGAGCGGGCCGGGGGCCGCGACCGAGGATCTGCTGATCGTCGGTGCGGGCGGGTTCGCGCGGGAGACCGCGCAGGCGGTCCGGGACGTGGCCGCCGCGGACACGGCGCGCGGCCTGGCCCCGCGCTGGCGGCTCGCCGGGCACCTGGACGACGATCCGGCGCTGCTCGGGCGCGAGGTCGACGGGGTGCCGGTGCTGGGCGGCTGCGAGCTGGTCCACGCGCTGCCCGCCGCCCGCGTGGTGGTCTGCGTGGGCAGTCCCCGGGACTACGCGGTACGGGCGCGGCTGGTGCGGCGCCTGGGGCTGCCCGCGCACCGCTGGGCGACGGTGGTCCACCCGACGGCGGCGGTGTCGGCCTCCTCGGCCGTGGGGCCGGGCTCGGTGCTGCTCGCGCACTGCGTGCTGACGGCGGCCGTCCGGGTCGGGGCCCATGTGGCGGTCATGCCGCAGGTGGTGCTCACCCATGAGGACGAGGTCGGGGACTTCGCCACCCTCGCCTCCGGCGTCCGCCTGGGCGGCGGGGTGCGGGTGGGGCGCGGGGCGTACGTGGGGGCGGGGGCACTGGTGCGGGAGTACGCCGCGCTCGGCGCCTGGTCGCTGACCGGCATGGGCAGCACCGTGCTCGCGGACGTGCCCGCCGGGCAGGTGTGGGCCGGCAGTCCGGCCCGCCCGCTGCGGCCGGCGGGGGCCACCGCCCTCGCCGAACTGGCCCGCGCGCGGCCGCCCCGCCGGATCCCCCCGCC